>NZ_JBVHWK010000013.1:161478-169587 GCF_055569445.1 Streptomyces sp. NPDC029122
CCAACTTCCGTAGCGGGGTCCATCCCCCGGGATCCTCCGTCACCACCCCCTCCCCCCCTCCCCCCCCCCCCCCCTCCCCTCCGCCCCCCCCCCCCCCCCCACGGGGTGGTGCGGGTCAGGCGGAGAGCTTCGCCAGGGCCGCGTCGATGCGGGCCAGCGAGCGCTCTTCGCCGAGGATCTCCAGGGACTCGAAGAGCGGCAGGCCGACGGTGCGGCCGGTGACGGCCACGCGGACGGGGGCCTGGGCCTTGCCGAGCTTGAGGCCGTGGGCCTCGCCGGCGGTCAGGACGGCCTGCTTGAGGGACTCCGGGTCCGACCAGTCGGCGGCGGAGAGGTTCTCCCGCGCCGTGGTCAGCAGGGCCGCCGGGTCGCCCTTCATGGCCTTGTCCCAGGACGCCTGGTCCTCGACGGGCTCCTTCAGGAAGAGGAAGTCCACGTTCGCGGTGATGTCCGAGAGGACGGTCACCCGGGTCTGGGCGTGCGGCGCGATCCGGGCCCAGGCGTCGGCGTCGAAGTCCTCGGGCGCCCAGTTGGCGTGCGGGGCGCGCAGCCACGGGGCGCAGGCGTCCGCGAAGGCCTTCGGGTCCATCCGGCGGATGTGGTCGGCGTTGATCGCCTCGCACTTCTTGAGGTCGAAGCGCGCGGGGTTGGCGTTCACGCCGTCGATGTCGAACTTCGCCACCATCTCCTCGATCGAGAAGATGTCCTGGTCCTTGGAGAAGGACCAGCCGAGGAGCGAGAGGTAGTTCAGCAGGCCCTCGGGCAGGAAGCCGCGCTCGCGGTAGAGGTTGAGCGAGGACTCGGGGTCGCGCTTGGAGAGCTTCTTGTTGCCCTCGCCCATCACGTACGGCAGGTGCCCGAACTGCGGGACGCCGGTGGCGATGCCGAGCTCCATCAGCGCCTTGTAGAGGGCGATCTGGCGCGGGGTGGAGGACAGCAGGTCCTCGCCGCGCAGGACGTGCGTGATCTGCATCAGCGCGTCGTCGACCGGGTTGACCAGCGTGTACAGCGGGGCGCCGTTCGCGCGGACGATGCCGAAGTCCGGCACGTTCTCCGGGGTGAAGGAGAGCTCGCCGCGGACCAGGTCCGTGAAGGTGATGGTCTCGTCGGGCATCCGGAAGCGCACGATCGAGGTGCGGCCCTCGGCCTCGTACGCGGCCACCTGCTCGGCGCTCAGGTCGCGGCAGTGGCCGTCGTAACCGGAGGGCTTGCCGGCCGCGCGGGCGGCGTCGCGGCGCGCGTCGAGCTCCTCGGTGGTGCAGTAGCAGTGGTAGGCGTGGCCGCCGTCCTGGAGGCGCTGGGCGACGTCCTTGTAGATGTCCATGCGCTGGGACTGGCGGTACGGCGCGTGCGGGCCGCCGACTTCGGGGCCCTCGTCCCAGGTGAAGCCGAGCCAGCGCAGCGAGTCGAGCAGCTGCTCGTACGACTCCTCGGAGTCGCGGGCCGCGTCGGTGTCCTCGATGCGGAAGACGAACGTACCGCCGTGGTGGCGGGCGAACGCCCAGTTGAAGAGTGCGGTCCGGACCAGGCCCACGTGGGGGTTGCCGGTCGGGGAGGGACAGAAACGTACGCGGGGGGGTACCCCCTGCTCGAGCGGAGTCGAGAGCTTGGGGGAGTTCGCGTTAGCCACGCTTGATCACCTTGTTGGTGAGAGTGCCGATGCCTTCGATGGTGACGGCGACCTCGTCGCCGACGTTGAGGGGGCCGACTCCGGCCGGGGTCCCCGTGAGGATGACGTCACCCGGGAGCAGCGTCATGGCCTCGCTGATGTGCACGATCAGGTCCTCCACGGAGCGGATCATGTCGCTTGTGCTGCCGAGCTGGCGCTGCTCGCCGTTGACCGTGCACTGGATGGCCAGGCCCGCGGAGACCGCCGCCGGGTCGAGGCCGGTCTCGATCCAGGGGCCGAGGGGGCAGGCGCTGTCGAAGCCCTTGGCCCGGGCCCACTGCTTCTCGCGCTGCTGGACGTCGCGGGCGGTGACGTCGTTGGCGCAGGTGTAGCCGAGGATCACGTCCTTGACGCGCTCCTTCGGCACCTCGCGGCACATGCGGCCGATGACCACGGCGAGCTCCGCCTCGTGGTGCACCTCCTGGGAGAAGGAGGGGTAGACGATGGGGTCGCCGGGGCCGACCACGGAGGTGGAGGGCTTGAAGAAGGTGATGGGGGCCTCGGGACGGCCCTGATCGTCGAAGACGGAGTTGCCGAGCTCCGCCGCGTGCTCCGCGTAGTTGCGGCCGATGGCCACGACCTTGTTCGGGAGCACGGGCGGCAGCAGCCGGACCTTGCTCAGCGGGACCTTCGTGCCGGAGAGCTCGAAGTCCGCGAACGGGATGCCCTTGATGATGTCGAGGACGAGCTCACCCTCGGCGCCGGGGGCAGTGCTGCCCTCGACCGCGCCGAACGCGACATTGCCGTCGATGGAGAACCTGGCGATGCGCACGTGTTGCGTCTGCCCCTCTGTATTTCCGCTGGCTGGAGTCTGCGGACTCCAGGCTAACGCGGTGGGCGGCGACGCTCCGCGCTCCTTTACGGAGCCACTACTGCGGAGGGACTACTGTGCCGCGGCGACCGGCGCGTCCATGAGGACGGTCCGGCGGGGGTTCGCCGTCTGGGTCGGCAGCTCGACGGAGTGCTCCGGGGTGGCCGGCGCCGCCTGCAGCTCCTCGGCGTCCTTCAGGTGCGCGAGCGTGGTGCGGCGGGGGTTGGCTATGTTGCGGAACATCTGCGTCGTCTTCATCGGAGTTTCGGGCCCTCGGGTCGCTTCGTGGGATGAGGGTTGTCGGATGCGCCGGATGTGGCGCCAACCCTTTAACAGGCAAGGCTAAACATCCGAATCCCCGACTCAACCGGTAAGTAATGGCCACACTCGTGTGAGTTTGCTCACCAGCGAGCGGGCAATACGGGCATAACAGGCGGTCAATTACGCCTGCCGAAACGGACATTGCGCCACTGAATGCGCCATTCCGCTCCTGATCATCTCGACTGGGACACCTTGCCGGACAGCAGCTTTGGTTGACGTAAGTCCGATTCCTCCCCATAGTGCCTCCACATCGAGTAGCCCATCTGTCACAAGCCGTGACCGGCTCGCCGGGGCGACACGCGCACCTTGTTGGAGATCCCCCACTGTGCTGGAATTCGCGGGACCGCCGCGGGTATCAGCCGGCGCGCAGGTGGCGCAAGAGAGCGCCGCGCGCGGCGGCAACGGAGAGGGAGACGCGCCGGTCACCGACGACCACCATGGGGCCGTCAGTGCCCCACGACTCGACACCGTTCCGCCGCTCACCCGGCGGGGCGCCTGGTCCAGAGGTTGCGACGCTAGTGCAGGGACGATTCAAGAGGGATGGCAGCGCTGCGGCGGAGCAGGAGCCGCGCGGCGGGATTGACCGTGGCTCCTCGCCCCAGCACGCCCAGAACCGCGGGCCGGCTGCCGAAGGCGCGGGCCCCGACACCTCCTCGGCGAAGGCGAAGGGCCGCGGCAGGTCCGGCAAGGCCCCGAAGCCCGGCAAGGCCGTCAAGCCGAGCAGGCCCAAGGGCAAGGCCGAGTCGCCCGAGACCGAAGAGGCGATACCGAAGGCCCCCACCGGGCCCGGTTCCCGTCTCGCCATGCAGAACTGGCGCATCAGCACGCGACTCGTGTCGCTGCTGACCCTGCCCGTCGTCGCCGCCACCACGCTCGGTGGTGTCCGTATCAACGACTCGCTCGAGGACATCCAGCAGCTCGAGCACATGCAGCTGCTGACGACGATGACCCGCCAGGCGACCAGCCTCGCCGCCATGCTCCAGGAGGAGCGGGACAAGTCCGCCGGTCCGATGTCGCTCGTCAAGGACGGCAAGGCCAACAGCCTCGTCGAGGGCGTCCGCGACCAGACCGACGCCGCCGCCAAGGCCTTCGCCGCCGCGACCGACAAGGTCGACAACGCGGAGGACAAGGACGAGACCCTCAAGTCGATCCGCAACAACATCCTCCAGATCGGCCGCCAGCTCACCGGCATCGAGGACATCCGCAAGAAGGCGTACCAGAACGGCGCCCAGCAGACCGTCACCGAGTACAACGCGCTGATCGTCTCGCTGCTCTCGCTCTCGCAGGACATGGCCCAGGCCACCTCGAACCCCGAGATGATCAAGCGCACCCGCGCCCTGGCGGCGTTCTCGTCCGCCAAGGAGTACGCCTCCATCCAGCGCGCGATCATCGCCGCCTCGCTCCCCGAGAGCGGTGACAAGCAGGGCAAGCTGGAGGAGAACGACCGCCTCTACGCCCTCTCCGCGCTCCGCGGTGAGAGCCAGGCGAAGAAGACCTTCGAACTCGTCTACCAGGGCAAGCCCGAGGAACTCCTCAGCTCGCTCGGCGACGGCAACTCCGAGATCGGCAGCGCCGACCACTACGCCCGCCGCGTGCTGAGCACCCAGGGACAGTTCGTCAAGGAGAAGAACCGCTCCTGGATGGACTGGTACGACGCCGACGACACCAAGATCCGCGCGATGGGGCAGATCGAGCTCTCCCTGCTCGAGGACATGGAGCAGAAGGCCCGCGAGCTCAAGAGCGAGTCGCAGCAGGACGCCATCGTCAACGGTGCCCTGATCCTCCTCGTCCTCGGTGTCTCCCTCATCGGCGCCTTCGTCATGGCCCGGTCCATGATCCGCTCGCTGCGCCGCCTCCAGGACACCGCGACGCGCGTCGCCCAGGACCGTCTGCCCGAGATCGTCAAGCAGCTCTCCGAGTCGGACCCGCAGGAGGTGGACACCTCCGTGGAGTCCGTCGGCCTGCACACCCGCGACGAGATCGGCCAGGTGGCCGCGGCCTTCGACGACGTGCACCGCGAGGCCGTCCGCCTCGCCGCCGAGCAGGCCCTCCTCCGGGGCAACGTCAACGCGATGTTCACCAACCTCTCGCGCCGTTCCCAGGGCCTCATCCAGCGTCAGCTGTCGCTCATCTCCGAACTCGAGTCGCGCGAGGCCGACCCGGACCAGCTCTCCTCGCTCTTCAAGCTCGACCACCTCGCGACCCGCATGCGCCGTAACGGCGAGAACCTCCTCGTCCTCGCGGGCGAGGAGCCGGGCCGCCGGTGGACCCGCCCCGTCCCGCTCGTCGACGTGCTCCGCGCCGCGGCGTCCGAGGTGGAGCAGTACGAACGCATCGAGCTGGCGGCGGTGCCCGGCACCGATGTCGCCGGCCGCGTCGTCAACGACCTCGTGCACCTCCTCGCGGAGCTGCTGGAGAACGCCACCTCGTTCTCCTCCCCGCAGACCAAGGTCAAGGTCACCGGTCACGCCCTGCCCGACGGCCGCGTGCTCGTCGAGATCCACGACACCGGCATCGGCCTCTCCCCCGAGGACCTCGCCGCGATCAACGAGCGGCTCGCGTCGCCGCCCACCGTGGACGTCTCGGTGTCCCGCCGGATGGGTCTGTTCGTGGTCGGCCGCCTGTCCCTGCGACACGGCATCCGCATCCAGCTGCGCCCCTCCGACTCGGGCGGTACGACGGCCCTCGTCATGCTCCCGGTGGACGTCGCCCAGGGCGGCAAGAAGCCGGGCCCGATGCCGGGTGCCGGCGGCGGCCAGGGCGGTACCGGCGGCGCTCCGGGTGCTCCCGGCGGCCAGCAGCCCTCCGTGCCCGGCGCCGGCGCACGTCCCCCCGTGGGCGCCGGCCAGCAGCGCGGCCAGGTCTCCGGCGGCGGCCAGCGCGCCGCCCTGCCGGGGCGCGACGGCGCGCCCGGCCCGCAGCAGGGCCCGCAGGGCCAGGGGCCGCGTCCGCAGGGCGGTCCCTCCGCCCCGACGGGCCAGTCGCAGGGCCAGGGCGCCTTCGGCGGCGGCGCGCCGCTGCCGGCCCGCGGTCAGAGCGGCGCTCCGCAGGCGCGGCCGGCCGGCGGCCCCAGCGGTCCCGGCGGGTTCGCACAGCAGGGCGGTCCGCAGGGCGGTCCCGGCGGGTTCCCGCAGCAGGGCGGTCCCCAGGGCGGCTTCCCGCAGCAGGGCAACGGCTTCGAGCGGCCGCAGCCGCCGCAGGGCCAGGCGCAGCAGCACCAGCAGCCCCAGCCCCCGCAGGGCCGGACGCCCCAGCAGCAGCCCGGTGCCCCCGTCAAGCGCAGGCGGCCGCAGCTGCCGGCGCGCGACGGCGCCGCGCGTCCGGAGCTCCCGGGCGCGGGCGGCCCGGCCGCCGGGGTCCCGCAGAGCGCCAGCTGGGGCGCCGCGGCCCAGGGCGGCCAGGAGGTCCCGCGCGGGCACGACGAGCTGTCGGGCCCCGGCTCCACGGCGGAGTTCGCCCGCCCCGACTTCAACGCCCCGCCCCCGCAGGCCACCGGTGGCGTCCCCGGCAACAGCACCACCGGCCAGTTCGAGCGCCCGCAGCCCGCGGGCCCGCTGGACCCGGCCTCCACCGGCCAGTTCGCCCGCCCGGGCGGCCCCGGTGTCGGCGGCTACGGGGAGCAGCAGGGCCGGCAGTCCGGCGGTTACACCCCCGCGCCGGCCCAGCGCGCCGAGGCTCCGCTCCTCCCGCAGGCGTACCGGCCGGAGGCGCTGCCGCCGGCTCCGGCGCAGAGCGGCCCCGAGTCGCGCAGCCCGATCTTCGAGTCGCTGGAGTCGAACTGGTCCCACCAGGGCGGGCGGCAGTCCGCCGGGCAGGGTCCGGCCGTACCCCAGCAGCCGCACCAGTCGCAGCAGGCGGCACCGGTCGCACCGGCCCCGCAGCAGCGGCGCGGCCAGGAGCCCGCGGCCGAGCCAGCCGCGGCGGTCACCGGCAGCAGCCCGACGGTCAGCTGGAAGTCGTCCCCGAACGACGAGCTGATGCGGCAGGCCGAGCGCGTGCGCCAGCCCGCCGCCGGCGGGATCACCACCTCGGGTCTGCCCCGCCGGGTGCCGCGTGCGAACCTCGTGGCGGGTACCGCCCAGCAGCAGGCCGACACCCAGGCCGGCCCTCAGGTCTCGCGTGCCCCGGACGACGTCCGCGGCCGTCTCACCAACCTCCGTCGCGGTATCCAGCAGGGCCGCCAGGCCGGCACCACCGGCCCCGCGACCGGGAGCTACCACATCGACCCCACTTACCAGCAGGAGCGATAGTTGAGTTCGATGAGCCAGGCGGCACAGAACCTGAACTGGTTGATCACCAACTTCGTGGACAACACCCCCGGGGTGTCCCACACCGTGGTGGTCTCCGCCGACGGACTCCTTCTGGCCATGTCCGAAGGTTTCCCCCGTGACCGCGCCGACCAGCTGGCGGCCGTGGCCTCCGGCCTGACCTCGCTGACCGCCGGGGCCTCCCGGATCTTCGAGGGCGGCGCCGTCAACCAGACCGTTGTGGAGATGGACCGCGGGTTCCTCTTCCTGATGTCCGTCTCCGACGGATCCTCGCTGGCCGTGCTCGCGCACCCCGAGTGCGACATCGGCCTCGTCGGCTACGAGATGGCCCTCCTCGTGGACCGCGCCGGCAACGTCCTCACCCCGGACCTGCGCGCGGAGCTCCAGGGAAGCCTGCTCATCTGACACCCCCTCCCCGGCCGGACGGTACTTCCGGCCGGGGAACCGGGTCCGCACACCCGGAATCCAGTACCCCCAGACAGGCCGTCATGTCCCCCCACCGGCCGCCCTGTCAGACGGCACGCTGACCACTGCTGTCCAGCCCGGAGGATCAATGACCCCGCCCCCCGCCTACCCCGACGCGTACGGAGATTCGTACTCGGAAGGCGACCAGCCGCTCGTCCGCCCGTACGCGATGACCGGCGGCCGGACCCGGCCGCGCTACCAGCTCGCCATCGAGGCGCTGGTCAGCACGACGGCCGACCCGATGCACCTGTCCGGCCTGCTGCCGGAGCACCAGCGCATCTGCACCCTGTGCCGCGAGGTGAAGTCGGTCGCGGAGGTCTCCGCGCTGCTCTCGATGCCGCTGGGCGTCGCCCGCATCCTCGTCGCCGACCTGGCGGAAGCCGGCATGGTGGCCATCCACCAGCCGGGCAATGGAGAGGCCGGCGGAACGCCGGATGTAACGCTGCTCGAGAGGGTTCTCAGTGGACTTCGCAAGCTCTGACGGCGGAGCGGCTCCGCGCTCCACCACCTCCGCGAAGATCGTGGTGGCGGGCGGCTTCGGCGTGGGCAAGACCACGTTCGTCGGCGCGGTCTCC
>NZ_JBVHWK010000014.1:0-67054 GCF_055569445.1 Streptomyces sp. NPDC029122
CCAACATCCCCCCCCCCCCCCCCCCCCCCCGCGCCAACACCCCCCCCCCCCCCCCCCCCCCCCCCCCCCCCCCCCCCCCCCCCCCCCGCCCGGGTACGCGTACGCCTCGCGGGGGGTCAGACGGCCAGGACGGCCTTCTCCTCCGCGAAGTGGCAGGCGGACTCGTGCGCGGCCGGGCTGGCGGAGCCCACGAAGCGCGTCGGGATCGCCAGCAGCGGCTCCTCCGTGGCGCACTTCTCCTCGGCCTTCCAGCAGCGGGTGCGGAAGCGGCAGCCCGAGGGCGGGTTGGCCGGTGAGGGGACGTCACCGGTGAGGATGATCCGCTCGCGGCCCTCGCGCGCGTCCGGGTCCGGCACCGGCACGGCGGAGAGCAGCGCCTGGGTGTACGGGTGGGTGGGGTGGTCGTAGATCTCGGCGTCGGTGCCGATCTCGGCCATCTTGCCCAGGTACATGACGCCCACGCGGTCCGAGATGTGCCGGACGATGGACAGGTCGTGCGCGATGAACACGTAGGAGAGGTCGAACTCGTCCTGGAGCTTGCCCATCAGGTTGATGACCTGCGCCTGCACCGACACGTCGAGCGCGGAGACCGGCTCGTCGCAGATGATGATCTCCGGGTTCAGCGCGAGGCCGCGGGCGATGCCGATGCGCTGGCGCTGGCCGCCGGAGAACTGGTGCGGGTAGCGGTTGATGTACTCCGGGTTCAGGCCCACCACGTCCAGGAGCTCCTGGACCTTGCGGCGCCGGTCGCCCTTCGGGGCCACCTCGGGGTGGATCTCGTACGGCTCGCCGATGATGTCGCCGACCGTCATGCGCGGGTTCAGCGAGGTGTACGGGTCCTGGAACACCATCTGGATGTTGCGGCGGACCGCCTTCAGGGCCGCGCCGGACAGCTTGGTGATGTCCTGGCCCTTGTAGAAGACCTCGCCGGCGGTGGCCTTCTCCAGGCTCATCAGCAGCTTGGCGACGGTGGACTTGCCACAGCCGGACTCGCCGACGATGCCGAGGGTCTCGCCCCGGTAGAGGTCGAAGGAGACGCCGTCGACGGCCTTGACCGCGCCGATCTGCTTCTTGAACAGGATGCCCTGGGTCAGCGGGAAGTGCTTGACCAGGTTGCGCACCTGGAGGATCGGCTCGCCCCGGTCCTTGGTGAGGTCAGCCATGGATCTGCTCCTTCCAGAAGTGGCACGCGCTGCCGCGGCCGGGCAGCTCGGTGCCGTCCTGCTCGGTCACCTGGTGCAGGGCCGGCACGTCGGTGCGGCAGACGTCCTGCGCCTTGGGGCAGCGCGGGTTGAAGGCGCAGCCCGGGGGGATGTTGAGCAGGTTGGGCGGCAGGCCCTTGATCGCGTAGAGCTCCTGGCCCTTCTGGTCCAGGCGCGGGATCGAGTCGAGCAGGCCGCGGGTGTACGGGTGTGCCGGGCGGCTGTAGATCTCGTGGACCGGGGCGGTCTCGACGATCCGGCCGCCGTACATGACGGCGATCTTGTCCGCGACGTCGGCGACGACGCCGAGGTCGTGGGTGATCAGGATCAGGCCCATGTTCATCTCGCGCTGGAGTTCCGCGAGCAGGTCCATCACCTGGGCCTGGACCGTCACGTCGAGGGCCGTGGTCGGCTCGTCGGCGATGATCAGGTCCGGCTCCAGGGCCATCGCCATCGCGATCATGATGCGCTGGCGCATGCCGCCGGAGAACTGGTGCGGGTAGTCGCCCACGCGCGCCTTGGCGGCGGGGATCTTCACCCGGTCCATGAGCTCGACGGCCTTGGCGAGGGAGTCCTTCTTGGACATGCCCCGGTGGACCCGGAACATCTCGCCGAGCTGGGCGCCGACGGTGTGCACCGGGTTCAGCGAGGAGAGCGCGTCCTGGAAGATCATGGCGATCTTCGAGCCGCGGATCTTGCGGTACTCCTCGGCCGGGAGCTTCAGCAGGTCCTGGCCCCGGAAGAGGATCTCACCGGAGGGGATCTTGCCGGGCGGCATGTCGAGGATGCCCATGATGGCCTGCGCCGTCACGGACTTGCCCGAGCCGGACTCGCCGAGCACGGCGAGGGTCTCGCCGGCGTCCACGGAGTACGAGACACCGTTGACGGCCTTGGCGACTCCGTCGCGGGTGTGGAACTCGACGTGCAGGTCGCGCACTTCGAGCAGGTGGGTCCCCTCCGGCGCCGAGCGGGGCGCGGGGACGTTCGAGGTCTTGTCGATGATGGTCAACGTACGCCCTTCCTCAGCGCAGCTTCGGGTCGAGGGCGTCGCGCACCGCGTCGCCGACCATGATGAACGCGAGCACCGTGATGCTCAGCGCAATGGACGGGAACAGCAGCACGTGCGGTGCCTGGAGCCAGCGGGCCGAAGCGTCGCTCACCATCAGGCCCCAGGAGATCTCCGGGGGCTGGACACCGATACCGAGGTAGGACAGTGCCGCCTCTGCGGAGATGTACACACCCAGGCTGATCGCGCCGACCACGATGACGGGGGCGACGGCGTTCGGCAGGATGTGGCGGATCGTGATGCGCATGGTGCCGGCGCCGAGGGCGCGGGCGGCCACCACGTAGTCGTTGTTCTTGTTCTGCAGCACCGAGGACCGCATGATGCGGAAGATCTGCGGCCAGCCGAGGACGGCGAGGACCAGCGAGACGGTCCAGGCGTTGCCGGGCATGGCGGACATGATCAGCATGCCGCCGAGCAGCAGCGGGATCGCGAAGAAGATCTCGGTGAAGCGGGACAGGAAGCTGTCCACGACACCGCCGACCCAGCCGGCGATCAGACCGAGGGCGCCGCCGACGAGCAGCACGAGCGAGGTGGTGACGACGCCGACGATCACGGAGTTGCGGGCGGCCCACACGGTACGCGTGTAGACGTCGCAGCCCTGGATGTCATAGCCGAACCAGTGGGCGGCGCTCGGGGTCTTGAGCGAGTCCTCTAGCTTGCAGGCGCCCGCGTCGAACGGGGTGCCGTCGGTGAACAGCTGCGGCACGGCGGCCACGATCAGCAGGAACACCACGAGGGCGCCGCCGATGATGAAGATCGGGTTGCGGCGCAGGTCGTCGATGGCGTCGGACCAGAGGCTGGCCTCGCGGTCCTTCTTCTTCTTGTCCTGGACCTTGCCGGCCCGCGTGCCGCCGGAGGCGGACGCGGCGGTCTGGGTGTCGGTCATCGAGTCCTCCACCGTATTCGTGTCACGCATAGCGGATCCTCGGGTCGAGCACGGCGTACAGCAGGTCCACGAGAAGGTTGGCGACGAGGTAGATGAGGACCAGGAGGGTCACACCACCCACGACGACGGCACCCTGCTTGAGGTAGACGGACTGGGCGAGCAGGCCGCCGAGGCCGTGCATGTTGAAGATGCGCTCGGTGATGACCGCACCGCCCATGAGGGAACCGAGGTCGGCGCCGAGGAAGGTGACGATCGGGATCAGCGCGTTGCGCAGCGCGTGGTTGACCACGACGCGGCGGCGGGGCAGGCCCTTGGCCGTGGCGGTGCGCACGTAGTCCGCGCGCATGGTCTCCATCAGGCTGGTGCGGGTCAGTCGGGCGACGTACGCCAGCGAGGTGGACGCGAGCACCCAGGCCGGGAGGAGGTAGGCCTTGAGCCCGTCGTTCTCGTTGAAGGAGACGGAGAACAGCTCGATGCCCCAGCTGTTCTTCAGCTGGACGCCGAGGGTCAGCTGGAGGACGAAACCGGTCACGAAGACGGGGATCGAGATGACCATCAGGGTGGAGATGAGGACCAGCTGGTCGAGGAACTTGCCGCGGCGCAGGGCGGCCATGATGCCGGCCGCGACACCGACGATGGCCTCGATGACGAAGGCGAAGATCGCGAGGTTCACCGTGTACGGGAAGGCCTCACCGATCATGTCGATGACCTTGCGCCCGGTGAGGGTCTCGCCGAGGTCACCCTGGAACACACCGGTGATGTAGTTCCAGTACTGCAGCAGGAACGGGTCGTCGAGGTGGTACTTCTCGCGCAGCATCGCGGCGACGATGGGGTCTGCCTTCTTCTCGCCGGCGAGGAGCTGAATCGGGTCAGCGCCGGGCATGGCGAAGGTCAGCAGGTAGATCAGGAACGTGGCACCGATCAGAACAGGGATCGCCTGTATGAGTCGGCGGATGAGGTAGCGGCCCATCAGACCTCCAGCAAAGAACAGGGGGAAAGGGCGGGCATACGGAAACCTGATTCCGTATGCCCGCCCCCCGGAAATCCCCTAAGTGACGAGGGGTGTTAGTTGCGCTCGACGTTGGCCAGGTCCATGCGGCCCTGGGCGTCGACCTCGACGTTCTTCACGGACTTGGAGTAGGCCGCGGAGGACATGTACGTGAACACCGGGATGTACGGAAGGTCGCGGATGACGATGTCATCGGCCTTCTGGTACAGCTTCAGACCCTCGGCCGCATCGGTGGCCTTGTCGGCCTCCGCCATGACCTTCTCGAACTCGTCGTTACGGTAGTGGCCGTAGTTGGAGCCCTGCTCGATCGCGACCTTCGAGAAGACCGGACGCAGGTAGTTCTCCGCCGCCGGGTAGTCCATGGACCACGCCATGCGGAACGCGCCCTTGTACTTCGACGCCTGGAGGTCGTCCAGCATGTCACCGAACTTGGCGTACGGCTTGGCGGTGACCTCGATGCCGAGGTTCGCCTTCAGCTGGTTGGCGACGGCCTCGATCCACTCCTTGTGGCCGCCGTCGGCGTTGTAGCCGAGCTCGATCTTGTTGCCGGGGACACCGCCGGCCTTGTCGAAGAGCTCCTTGGCCTTGGTCGGGTTGTACTGGCCGAACTCGCCCAGCGCGCCCTTGCGGTAGCCCGGGATGATGGGGCTGATGAAGTCGTCGGCCGGCTTGCGGGTGCCGTTGAAGATGGTCTTCGTCAGCGTGTCCCGGTCGATGGCCATGGAGATGGCCTGACGGATCTCCAGCTTGCCGAACGCCTCGGGGTTCGTCTCGAGCGGGAGGCCGAGGTAGCCGACGGCCGACTCGGGCTTGTAGATGTAGCGGTCGCCGAACTCCTGGGAGACGGTGGCCATCGCGGAGATCGGGAGCTTGTCGACGATCTGGATGTTGTCGGCGCGCAGGTCGTTGTACGCCGTGTCCATGTTGTCGTAGATCTTGAAGGTGACGCCCGCGAGCTTCGCGCGGCCCTCGGCCGGGTACTTCTCGAAGCGCTTGACCTTGATCTGCTTGTTGTGCTCCCAGGCGCCGTCCATCTGGAAGGGGCCGTTGCCGATCGGGTTGTCACCGAACTTCTTCAGGTCGGTGGTCTCGAAGGCCTTCGGCAGCGGGTAGAAGGCGTTGTAGCCCAGCATGGTCTTGAACTGGGAGAAGGGCTCCTTCAGCGTGACGGTGAAGGTCTTCTCGTCAACGACCTTGAGGCCCTTGAGCTCCTTGGCGGTGGGCTTCTTGCCCTTGCCCGGCGCGAGCTCGTCGGAGCCCTCGATCTTGGAGAAGAACGGGAGGCCCTCGGCCGCGTTCTCCTGGTTGGCGCCCCAGTTCCAGGCACGGACGAAGGACTGCGCGTCGACCTTCTCACCGTTGTGGAAGGTGCGACCCTCCTTGACCTTGATGGTCCAGGTCTTCGAGTCCGTGGACTCGATGGACTCGGCCGCGTCGAGCTTCGGCTCGTTGGTCTTGGTGTCGTAGTCGACCAGACCGTCGAAGAGCGCGTTGAGGACCTCGGCGCCCTCGGACTCGGCGGTGTTCTGACCCACCAGCTCGTGCTGCGGCTCGCCGAGCACAACCGTGATGCTGCCGCCCTTGCCACCGGCGTCGTTGCTACCGGTGCTGCAGGCCGTCGCGGCCATGGCCACGATCACGGCACCCGCGACCCACTTGGCGCTCGTTGCTCCGCGCATGGGTATTTGCCTCCTCAGGAGTCACTGTCGATTCGTGAAGGACCCGGTTCCCGCTGACACCCCTGACAGCGAAATCCGGTCCCATCGTGTGTGCTCGTGAGTCGACGCTCCCCACAGCGTGTGACCCATTGACCCGAGCTCAATGGAGCCATCCTCAGGGACTGCCAGGCCGTAAACCACACTTAAGTGGTCTCGTTTTCACAACATCACCGCATGGCCAAAACCCGAAATCCGGACAAACGGATAGGAGACAGACACGTGCGAAACGGACGGTTAGCTCATCATCCGGAGCGTCACGGTCGGTATGCGGACATCAGAACGCAATAATCCGTTTGACAAACGCGAACGGCCCCTCCCCGCACCGGTCCGGTGCGGGGAGGGGCCGCTGTCAGCCGTACTGCTTTCGGCCAGAGTCCGACTCGCGTACTACTTGGCGGACTTGGCGCGCGACGCGGTGCGCGAGCGCTCCTTCTGGTCCAGGACGACCTTGCGGATGCGCACGGCCTCCGGGGTCACCTCGACGCACTCGTCGTCGCGGCAGAACTCCAGGGACTGCTCCAGGGAGAGCTTGCGCGGCGGGATCACGTTCTCCGTGTTGTCCGCCGAAGCCGCACGCATGTTGGTGAGCTTCTTCTCCTTGGTGATGTTCACGTCCATGTCGTCGGAGCGCGAGTTCTCGCCGACGATCATGCCCTCGTACACCTCGGTGCCGGGCTCGGTGAACAGGACGCCGCGCTCCTGCAGGTTGATCATCGCGAACGGCGTGACCGCACCGGCGCGGTCGGCGACCAGCGAACCGTTGTTACGGGTGACCAGCGGGCCGAACCACGGCTCGTGGCCCTCGTGGATCGAGTGGGCGATACCCGTACCGCGGGTGTTGGTCAGGAACTCCGTACGGAAGCCGATGAGGCCGCGCGACGGGACGACGAACTCCATGCGCACCCAGCCGGAGCCGTGGTTCGACATGTTGTCCATGCGGCCCTTGCGGACGCCCATGAGCTGCGTGACCGCGCCCATGTGCTCCTCGGGCACGTCGATGGTCATGCGCTCGACCGGCTCGTGCACCTTGCCGTCGATCTCCTGCGTGACGACCTGCGGCTTGCCGATGGTCAGCTCGAAGCCCTCGCGGCGCATCTGCTCGACCAGGATGGCGAGCGCGAGCTCACCACGGCCCTGGACCTCCCAGGCGTCCGGACGCTCGGTGTCGAGGACGCGCAGCGAGACGTTGCCGATCAGCTCGCGGTCGAGGCGGTCCTTGACCTGGCGGGCGGTGACCTTGCGGTCCTTGACCGCGGCCTTCGCGTCCGCGCCCTTGCCCGTGCCGCCGCGGCCGACCATCGGGGAGGTGTTCGTGCCGATGGTCATGGAGATCGCCGGCTCGTCGACCGAGATCAGCGGGAGCGCGATCGGGTTCTCCGGGTCGGCGAGGGTCTCGCCGATCATGATGTCGGGGATACCGGCGACGGCGCAGATGTCACCGGGGCCGGCGACCTCGGCGGGCTTGCGGGTGAGCGCCTCGGTCATCATCAGCTCGGTGATGCGGACGTTGGAGATCGTCCCGTCGCGCTTGATCCAGGCCACGGTCTGGCCCTTGCGCAGCTCGCCCTGCTCGACGCGCAGCAGTGCGATGCGGCCGAGGAAGTTGTCGGCGTCCAGGTTGGTGACGTGGGCCTGGAGGGGGGCCTCCTCGTCGTACACCGGGGCCGGGACGTGCTCCAGGATGGTGGAGAAGAACGGCTCCAGGTTGTCGCTGTCCGCGGGGACGGTGCCGTCCTCGGGCTTGGTCAGCGAGGCGACGCCGTCACGGCCGCAGGCGTAGACGATCGGGAACTCGATCTGGTCCTCGTCGGCGTCCAGGTCCAGGAAGAGGTCGTACGTCTCGTTGACGACCTCGTCGATCCGGGAGTCCGGGCGGTCCGTCTTGTTGATGCAGAGGATGACGGGCATCCGGGCCTGGAGGGCCTTGCGGAGCACGAAGCGGGTCTGGGGCAGCGGACCCTCGGAGGCGTCCACCAGCAGGACGACGGCGTCCACCATCGACAGACCGCGCTCGACCTCACCACCGAAGTCGGCGTGGCCGGGGGTGTCGATGATGTTGATCGTGATCGGGGCCCCGCCGTCCTTGGGGTGGTACTTCACCGCCGTGTTCTTGGCGAGGATCGTGATGCCCTTCTCACGCTCCAGGTCGTTCGAGTCCATCATGCGGTCGTCGAGCTGCTGGTGGGCGGCGAAGGCACCGGCCTGCTTGAGCATGGCATCGACGATGGTCGTCTTTCCATGGTCGACGTGGGCGACGATGGCGACGTTACGGATGTCGTGGCGCGTGGGCACTTCGGCGCTTCTCCCGGGATCGTGGATGGCGACGCGTACGGTCCGGCACGCGCGCCTCGACCGGGCGGAAAACCTGCCACGGCCTTACCCCATGGTACGTCGAATGGCGGGAACCGCCTGCCGGGGGGTCTGTCAAGAGGCCGGACGACTGAGGACGGCCGGGCTTGGGGTGGGGGGTCCCGGCTGTCGGTGGGGCCTGTGTTCGTGCGGGTCAATGGGTGTGGGCACGACCTTGCCCGCCGGGAATCCGGCGGGCAAGGAAATTGAGTCACTTCTGAGCTTGGCGCCCCGGGGTCAACCTGACAGGCCCCGTTTTTTCACCACTTCTTCTCCCGGGCGCCTCACGCCCCGGCTACTTCTTCTCCTTCTTGGCGTCCTTGGCCTGGGGCGGCTTCTTCCAGCCGATGTCCTGGTAGCGGGGCGTCGCGAGACCGAAGGCGCCCGCGTTGGCCAGGCCCGGCTTGACGGCGACCAGCTCGGGGCGCTGGTAGAGCGGGATGGAGCCGGCCGCCGCCCAGATCCGGGCGTCCGCCTTGCGCATCAGCTCGCGGGCCTGCTCCTCGTCCAGCTCGCCGGCCGCCTGGTCGAAGAGCTGGTCGATGTGGTCGGTGCCGACCCGGGTGTAGTTCTGCTCGACGAGGAGCGAGCCGTCGGCGGCCGGCTCCGGCTTGGCGAAGATGGGCCGGGCGTCGGTGGCCGGGAAGGCCGTCGCGGGCCAGGAGTAGAGGGCCAGGTCGTACTGGCCCGAGGCGATGTGGTCCTTGAAGAAGCTCTCGTCGGCGACCTTCTTGATCTCGGTGCCGATGCCGATCTTCTGGAGCATCTGGGAGATCCGCTCGCCGACCGAGCGCAGGGCCTCCGAGCCGGGGCCGGACGGGAGGACGAAGCGCAGGCTGAGCGCCTTGCCGTCCTTGGCGAGCATCGCGCCGGAGGTGCGGGCGGCCTGCTTGGCGGGGAGCGGGGCCGGGCTGGCGGCGGGATCCTTGCCGTCCTCGTCCGCGGCAGGGGCGGCCTTGGCGTCGTCGCCCTCCGCGGGGGCCTTGCCGTCGTCACCCGCCGCCGGGACCGCCTTGGCCGCCGCGAGGGACTCCGCCTGGGCGAGGAGTACCTGCTCCTGCTGGGCGGCGAGGGAGGCCGGGGCCAGGGCCGGCGCGGGCAGGTCGGTGCGGCCGAAGGTGGCGAGCCCGTCGGCCGGGTCCGTCCCGAAGCCGCGCGGGGAGCCCTCCGGGAGGACGCGCAGCCCCGCGGCGGGGGCACCGGGCAGGCCCGGGCGGGCCCGGCGGATGCCGAGGTCGGCGGTGGCGGAGCGCAGGTCGCCGTTGCGTCCGTCGTCGTCGCCCACGATGTAGAGGCCGTCGTTCCCGGTGCCGTCGCCCGGGGCGGGCTTCGCCCCCGCCGGAGTCTTGGAGTCGTCCTGCGCGCCCCCGGCGCTCTCGGCCCCCGCCTTCGCCCCGGCCGGCTCGTTCAGCTTGCCGCCCCTGCGCCAGCCCGCGTCCGCGAGCAGGGCCTGGGCCGCCTGGGTGTCCTGGCCGCCGAGCGCCTGACTGTTGTCGGCGTACGCCTGCTGCCCGGCCAGCGCCAGGTGGCTGCCGACCGGCTTCGCGGGCAGCCCCAGGGGCTTGAGGACGGTCTCGGCCAGTGTCCTGCGGTCCAGGGCGCGGGCGATCGCCCGGCGGACCCGCTCGTCCGACAGCGGGCCGGAGGCCCCGTTCATGGCCAGCTGCGTGTAGGCGGGCTCCAGGGACTTGCGGACCGTGAAGCGGCGCAGGGCCGCCTGCTCCTCGGCGTACTTCTTGACGGCCGCGGCCTTCTCCTGGCGCGCTTCCTGCTCCGTCTTGGCCCGGTCCTCGTCGGCGCCGTGCGCCAGCGCCCAGGAGAGGGTGGCCTGCGCGGGGGTGAGGGAGGCGCCCGGGCCGTGCGTACCGTCCACGCGTCCGGCGTCCCGGTGCGCGAGGGCGATGCGGTCGGCGCCCGCGCGGTCGATCTCGCCCAGGTCGATCTTCCCGGCGGCCAGCGCGGCCGGGCGGCCCGCCCGGGGCACGGCCGCCAGCACGAGCGTGTCCAGCTTGGCGGGCCGGCCCCACCAGCGGGGGTTGCGGGTGAGGGCGGCGGTGCCGGTCTTCTTGTCGATGGCCCCGAGCCCGAAGGGCCCGGCGGTGACCTTCAGGGCGCCGCGGGCGCCCTCGTTGAAGGCCTCGGGGTTGCCCATGACCTGCTTGGGGTAGAGCGGGCTGAACAGGGAGCGCCAGTCGCCGTACGGCCTGGCGAAGGTGACCCTGACCTCCAGGTCGTTCTTGCCGCGCTCGATCTTCTCGATCCGGTCGTATCCGGCGTTGCGGGCGGTCCAGTACGCCGAGTCCTTGCCGTTCAGCGCCCGCCACTGGGCGACGAAGTCGGCGGCCCCGATCTCGCGCCCGTCGCTCCACACCGCCTGCTGGTTCAGCTTGTACAGGACGACCTGCTTGGGCTCGCGCTCGACGACCTCGGCCTTCTCCAGGTAGTCGGGATTGGCCACCGGCCGGCCCTTGGCGTCCAGGGTGAACAGCTGGGGCAGGACCGCGCCGGCGATCCGGTTGGTGGCGGCGTCCGCGTCGGCCTGGAAGGTGTTCAGGGTCTCCGGCAGGGAGTCCACGGCCCAGCGCAGCACGCCGCCGTCGGCGACCTGCTCGCGGACGGTCGCCGCGATGTCCGGCCCGGCGGCGGCCGGGCCGCCCTCGTCCTCACCCGCCCCGCACCCCGCGAGCAGCGGCAGTGCGAGGACTCCCGAGGTGAGGAGCGCCAAGGACCTGCGCCTTCTCTGGGTCATGGGTGGTACCTCCGGGGCGGGGCGCGAGGGCCGTTAAGAAGGGTCTTGATCACGTTCGGCGGTATATGGAGCTGATCACACCGGTGTGGAAACCCACTGAAATCGACCACCGCCCGCGTGGATCGCAGTGGCCCCTCGCCACGCCGCGAACCCCACCCGTGCGGACCAATCCGGCTTGCGGCCGGGGCCGCGCGCCCCGCCCCGGGGCGGCCGCCGGGTTCCGCGCCCAGGCGCGCGTTCCTTCGTTCGAGGGATGAAAATGGGGGCAGGGAGGGGCGCACGGTTTGCGCCTGCGCGCCCGGAATCGCTGCACGTCCCTTCACAACCGGGGACGGGAGGCGCGACACTCGCAGGCGCCCGTGAGCGTTGCCACCGCACCCTGCGGAAGTGAGGGCAAGTCATGTCCCTGCAAGACGATCTGACCGCCGTACGGCGCAACCTCGACCAGCTGGTCCGCTCGGTGGAGCAGCTGGAGAAGGACGTCGCCCGGCAGGTGCCGGCCGCCGGCTCCCGGCCGCCGGAGAAATCCGGGATGGTGACCATCCCGGACACCCCGTACGACAACGCGCTGTGGACGGACACCGACGACGAGGGCCTCGGCGCCCGCGACCGCCGCGCCCCCTAGCCGTCCGGCCGACCCGTCCACCGGGCCGGCCGTCCGCGCACCGCACCGCACCCCCATCTGGCCCGGCCGCTCCGGCGGCCGGGCCTCCTGGGCCACCCCTCGTTCACTCCACCCGGAGTTCCCCTTGGCCACAGGCACGGAACCACCCCAGCAGCGGCCCGGCGGGGTCCACGGCCCCTCCCGGGCCGCGATCGCGGCCCGGCACCTGCGCACCGACCGGTGGTGGCTGTCGCCCGCCGGCACCGCGGCCGGGCTGCTCGCCTTCATCGCGTACTCGACCTGGCGGGCCTTCGCCAACGACCACTACTACGCGGCCCCGTACGTCTCCCCCTTCTACTCCCCCTGTCTGGCGGAGAACTGCCTGCCGATGCGGGACGGCCCGAACCTCGACCTGTTCGGCAGCTGGTGGGGCCTGTCGCCCGCCCTGCTGATCCTGGTCTTCCCGCTCGGCTTCCGGCTGACCTGCTACTACTACCGCAAGGCCTACTACCGGGGCTTCTGGGCCTCGCCGCCCGCCTGCGCCGTCGCCGAGCCGCACGCCTCGTACACCGGCGAGACCCGCTTCCCGCTGGTCCTGCAGAACCTGCACCGTTACTTCTTCTACGCGGCGGTGCCGGTGGCGGGCATCCTGACGTACGACACCGTGCTGACCTTCCGCGACGCGAACTACGCGTGGGGCCACATGGGGCTGGGCACCCTGGTCTTCCTCGCCAACATCGTGCTGATCTGGGCGTACACCCTCTCCTGCCACTCCTGCCGGCACATCATGGGCGGCCGCCTCAGGCACTTCTCGAAGCACCCGGTCCGCTACCGCCTGTGGGGCTGGGTCAGCCGGCTCAACGCCCGCCACATGCAGCTCGCCTGGGCCTCCCTGATCAGCGTGGCCCTGTGCGACTTCTACGTGTACCTGCTGGCCAGCGGCACCATCACCGACCCGAGGATCTTCTGAGATGGCTCAAGTGGAACGGCAGCAGTGGGACGTGGTCGTGGTCGGCGCGGGCGGTGCCGGGCTGCGGGCCGCGATCGAGGCCCGCGAGCGCGGGGCCCGGACGGCCGTGATCTGCAAGTCCCTCTTCGGCAAGGCCCACACGGTGATGGCGGAGGGCGGGATCGCCGCCTCCATGGGAAACGTCAACGAGGGCGACAACTGGCAGGTCCACTTCCGCGACACCATGCGCGGCGGGAAGTTCCTCAACCAGTGGCGGATGGCCGAGCTGCACGCCAAGGAGGCCCCGGACCGGGTCTGGGAGCTGGAGACCTGGGGCGCGCTCTTCGACCGCACGCCCGACGGGCGCATCTCCCAGCGCAACTTCGGCGGGCACGAGTACCCGCGCCTCGCGCACGTCGGCGACCGGACCGGCCTGGAGCTGATCCGCACCCTCCAGCAGCGGATCGTCGCCCTCCAGCAGGAGGACTTCAAGGAGACCGGCGACTACGAGGCCCGCCTGAAGGTCTTCCAGGAGTGCACGGTCACCAGGGTCCTCAAGACCGAGTCCGACAGCGGCTCCGCCGCGGGCTCCCGCGTCTCGGGGACCTTCTGCTACGAGCGCGAGTCCGGCCGTTTCTTCGTCCTGGAGGCCCCGGCGGTGGTGCTGGCCACCGGCGGGATCGGCAAGTCCTTCAAGACCACCTCCAACTCCTGGGAGTACACCGGCGACGGACACGCGCTGGCCCTGCTCGCCGGCGCCCCGCTGCTGAACATGGAGTTCGTGCAGTTCCACCCCACGGGCATGGTCTGGCCCCCCTCGGTGAAGGGGATCCTCGTCACGGAGTCCGTGCGCGGCGACGGCGGGGTGCTGCGCAACTCCGACGGCCGGCGGTTCATGTTCGACTACGTCCCCGACGTCTTCAAGGACAAGTACGCCGAGTCGGAGGAGGAGGGCGACCGCTGGTACGAGGACCCGGACCACAACCGCCGCCCGCCCGAGCTGCTGCCCCGCGACGAGGTGGCCCGCGCCATCAACTCCGAGGTCAAGGCCGGCCGCGGCTCCCCGCACGGCGGGGTGTTCCTCGACGTGTCCACCCGGATGCCGGCCGAGAAGATCAAACGCCGGCTGCCGTCCATGTACCACCAGTTCAAGGAGCTGGCGGACGTGGACATCACCGCCGAGCCCATGGAGGTCGGCCCGACCTGCCACTACGTGATGGGCGGCATCGCGGTCGACTCCGACACCGCCGCCACGGTCGGCGTACCGGGGCTGTTCGCCGCCGGTGAGGTGGCGGGCGGCATGCACGGCTCGAACCGGCTCGGCGGCAACTCCCTCTCCGACCTGCTGGTCTTCGGCCGGCGGGCCGGGCTGCACGCGGCCGGGTACGCGGCCGCCCCGGGCCGGCGGCCCGAGGTGTCCCAGGCGCAGATCGACGCGGCGGCCACCGAGGCGCTGGCCCCCTTCCACGCGGACGAGGGCGCGGAGAACCCGTACACCCTCCACCAGGAGCTGCAGACGACGATGAACGACCTGGTCGGCATCATCCGCCGGGCGGGCGAGATGGCCGAGGCCCTGGAGCGGCTGGCGGCCCTGCGCGTACGGGCGGCCCGTGCCGGGGTCGAGGGGCACCGGCAGTTCAACCCGGGCTGGCACCTGGCGCTGGACCTGCGCAACATGCTGCTGGTCAGCGAGTGCGTGGCCCGCGCCGCCCTGGAGCGCACCGAGAGCCGGGGCGGGCACACCCGCGAGGACTGCCCGGCGATGGAGCGGCAGTGGCGTCCGGTGAACCTGCTGTGCCGCCCGGTCGATCCGGCCCCAGCCGATCCCGCCGCGGCGCGGATCGCGCTGGAGCGGGTCCGTACCGAGCCGATCCGCCCCGACCTGCTCGCGCTCTTCGAGAAGGAAGAGCTGGCCAAGTACCTCGCCGAAGAGGAGCTCTACGGGTGACCACATACGACGCACGCTTCCGGGTCTGGCGGGGCGACGCGGAGGGCGGGGAACTGCGGGACTTCACCGTCGAGGTGCACGACGGCGAGGTGGTCCTGGACATCGTGCACCGGCTCCAGGCGACGCAGGCGTCCGACCTCGCGGTCCGCTGGAACTGCAAGGCGGGCAAGTGCGGCTCGTGCAGCGCGGAGATCAACGGCCGGCCGCGGTTGATGTGCATGACGCGGATGTCCGTCTTCGAGCGGGACGAGACGGTCACGATCACCCCGCTGCGGGCCTTCCCGGTGATCCGCGACCTGGTCACGGACGTGTCCTTCAACTACGCCAAGGCCCGGGAGGTGCCGGCCTTCGTGCCCCCGCCGGGGGTCGCGGCGGGCGAGTACCGGATGCAGCAGGTGGACGTGGAGCGCTCGCAGGAGTTCCGCAAGTGCATCGAGTGCTTCCTGTGCCAGGACACCTGCCACGTGGTGCGCGACCACGAGGAGAACAAGGCGGCCTTCGCCGGCCCGCGCTTCCTGATGCGGGTCGCGGAGCTGGACATGCACCCGCTGGACGCGGCCGCGGGCGCCGGCCTGGACCGCAGGCGCACCGCCCAGGAGGAACACGGACTGGGCTACTGCAACATCACCAAGTGCTGCACGGAGGTCTGCCCCGAGGGCATCAAGATCACCGACAATGCCCTGATCCCGCTGAAGGAGCGGGCCGTGGACCGCAAGTACGACCCCCTGGTGTGGCTGGGGAACAAGATCCGGCGCCGCCCGGACCCCGACCCCCGCTAGAACCGGCGACCCGCACCCCGCCCGGCCAGGGCGGCGGCTCCGGGTGCGGGTCCGCCGCCGGGACCATAACCTCCCAAATGTGCACCCCCCGAGACGCAGGACGCTCCCCCGCACCCCCACCCCCGGGCTGCTCCTCGCCGCCGCCCTGCTCGGGCTCGCGCTCGGTGGTCTGGGGGTGGCCGGAGCGGGGCCGGCCCGCGCCGAGGACCCCGTCACGCTGTCGCGGCAGGGGCAGGTCACCGACCGCGTCGGCGCCCTCGGGGACCGCGCCCCCGCCGTGACGGCAGCCCTCGACCGGCTCTACGCCGACCGCCGGATCCAGCTGTTCGTCACCTATGTGCACGACTTCTCCGACCGGTCCCCCCAGAGCTGGGCCGACGCCACCGCCCAGAAGAACGGCCTGGGCCGGGACGACGTCCTGCTCGCGGTGGCGACCGGCACCCGCCAGTACGCCCATTCGGCCGACGTGGACTCCGGTTTCACCCAGGAGCAGCTCGACGCCGTCGCCCGTACCGCCGTCGAGCCGGCGCTGCGCCGGAACGACTGGGCGGGCGCCGCGATCGGCGCGGCGAACGGCTACGACGCCGTGCTCGGCGGGCGGCCCGTCCCGGTGCCCGCCATCACCCCCGGCGCGGCCGACCCCGGCGGCGGGGCCGACGGGGGCAGCGGGGCCGGGGACTTCGTGCTGCCGGTGGTCGCCGTCGGCGCGGCCGGGGCCCTCGGGGTGTACGCGTACCGGCGCCGCGGGAAGCGCGGCGGGTCGGGGAGGGGCACCACCACCGGCCATGCCGGCTGGGACGGTGCCCGGGCCGCGCCGGCCCCGCTGCCCGAGCTCGACGCCCGGGCGAAGGCCCTGCTGGTGGAGACGGACGACGCCGTCCGCACCAGCACCGAGGAACTCGGTTTCGCCACGGCCCAGTTCGGTGATGACGCGGTCGGCCCCTTCACCGGGGCGGTGCGGTACGCGAGGGACGAGCTGACGCACGCCTTCCGGCTGCGCCAGCAGCTGGACGACGCCTACCCGGAGGACGAGGCCACCCGGCGCCGGATGCTGGAGGAGATCGTGGCCCGCTGCACGGAGGCGAACCGCAGGCTCGACGCCGAGTCGGCCGGCTTCGACCGGCTGCGGGACCTGGAGAGGAACGCCCCGCAGGCCCTCGCCACGGTGGAGGCGCACTTCCGGGCGCTGAGCGGCCGTACGACCACCGCCGCGGCGACCCTGACCGCGCTGACGGGACGGTACGCGGAATCCGCGTCCGCGCCGGTGGCCGCCAACCCCGGGCAGGCCGAGGACCGGCTCCTCTTCGCGGCGACCAGTCTCGGCGAGGCGCGGGCGGCCCTCGGCTCCGGGGACAACGGCCGGGCCGCCGTGCACGTCCGGGCCGCCGAGGGCGCGGTGGACCAGGCGGCGACCCTGGTGGACGCGGTCGAGCGGCGGGCGCAGGAGCTGGCGGAGGCGGCCGGAAAGCTGCCGGGCGCCCTCACCGCGACGGAGACGGACCTCGCCGACGCTCGCGGCCTGCTCACCGGTGCGGCGGCGGGCTCCCCGACGGGCGACCTGCGCGGCCGGATCGGCCGGGCGGAGTCCGTACTGGCCGACGTGCGCCGGGAGGAGGCGTCGGGCCGGTACGACCCGATCGACGCCCTGCGCCGGGTCGAGGAAGCGGACGCGGCCCTCGACGAGGCCCTGGCGGGGGCGCGGGAGCAGGAGTCGGGGCGGCGGCGGGCGGCGGCGCTGCTGGACCAGGCCCAGCTGTCGGCCCGCAGCGCGATCGGCGCGGCGACGGACTACGTGACCACCAGCCGGGGCGCGGTGGGCAGCCAGGCCCGGACCCGGCTGGCGGAGGCGCAGCGGCACCTGGAGCGGTCGGTGTCGCTGGCCGGCCGGGACCCGGCGGGCGCGCTGGCGGAGGCGCAGCGGGCGGATTCCCTCGCCCGGCAGGCGCAGCAGCTGGCGGAGCAGGACGTGGGGGCGTACCAGAACCCGTACGCGGGGCAGCGCGGCCGGAGCGGTGCCGTGCTCGGCGGGATCATCCTCGGCGAGATCCTCCGGGGCGGGGGCGGCCGGGGCGGCTTCGGCGGAGGCGGAGGCGGTGGCTTCGGCGGCGGGGGCTTCGGCGGGGGGCCCGGCTCCTACGGGGGCGGTGGTACCCGCGGCCGCATGGGCGGCGGCGGCCGCTTCTGAACGACGAGGCACCAGACCCATCAGAAAGGGACCCCATGGGCAAGCAGACCGTCCTCGGCCGTGTCACCCAGCTCGCGAAGGCCAACATCAACGCGCTGCTGGACCAGGCGGAGGACCCGCAGAAGATGCTCGACCAGCTGATCCGCGACTACTCGAACAACATCTCGGAGGCCGAGCAGGCGGTGGCCACGACCATCGGCAACCTGCGGATGCTGGAGGCCGACCACAAGGAGGACGTGGACGCGGCCGCAGAGTGGGGCGGCAAGGCCCTCGCGGCCAGCCGCAAGGCGGACGAGCTGCGCGCGTCGGGCGCGGCGGCGGACGCGGACCGGTTCGACAACCTGGCGAAGGTGGCCCTGGGCCGGCAGCTGCGGTCGGAGAAGGAGGCGGCGACGGCGGAGCCGGTGATCGCCGCCCAGACGGAGGTCGTGGACCGGCTGAGGGAAGGCCTGGCCTCGATGAAGGACAAGCTGACGGAACTCCAGGCCAAGCGGGACGAGCTGGTGGCGCGGGCGAGGACGGCGCACGCGCAGAACACGATGCTGGACGCGGTCAAGAACATCGACGTGCTGGACCCGACGAGCGACCTGAGCCGTTTCGAGGAGAAGGTCCGGCGGGAGGAGGCGATGGCCATGGGCAAGTCGGAGCTGGCGGCCTCCTCCCTGGACGCCCAGTTCGAGTCGCTGGAGGACCTGGGCAGGGCCGCGGAGATCGAGGCCCGCCTGGCCGCCCTCAAGTCCCGGGCGGCCTGAGGGGGCGTCCGACGGACCATGGCCGCGCCCTGGTCCGCCCGGCACCCCCCGGCCGGCTCATCCGTACATGCTCAGCAGCTGTTCCGCCGACAGCTCGGTGACCGCCTCTCCCGGTGCTCCGCCCGGCATGGGGAGGGGCAGCTCGAACCACACGGTCTTGCCCCGGTGGGTGCGGCGGGTGCCCCAGCCGGCCGAGAGCAGGCCGACGAGCTGGAGGCCGCGGCCGCCCTCGTCCGTGTCCCGGGCGCGGCGGCGCCTCGGCTGGGCGAGGTTGCCGTCCCAGACCTCGCACACCAGGGTCCGGTCCAGCAGCAGCCGCAGCCGGATGTCCCCCTCCCCGTACCGCAGGGCGTTGGTGACGAGTTCGCTGACCAGCAGTTCCGTGGTGTCGAGCAGGCCCTCCAGGCCCCACGCGGGGAGCTTCGCCCGGGCCAGTTCCCGGGCCTTGCCCACCGAGCGGGCCTCGCGGGGCAGCTGCCAGTCCCCGACGGCGTCGACGGGCAGCCCCTGGACCCGCGCCATCAGCAGGGCGATGTCGTCCTCGCCGTGCCGGGTGTGGAGGGTGTTCAGGACGTGGTCGCAGACCTCCTCCAGGGGGCGGGACGGATCGGCGACCGCCCCGCGCAGGCCGCGCAGGCCCTCTTCGAGGGGGTGGTCGCGGGACTCGACCAGCCCGTCGGTGTAGAGGGTGAGCAGCGCGCCTTCGGGGAGTTCCACCTCGACCTCCTCGAAGGGTTCGCCGCCCACCCCGAGCGGCATCCCGGTCGGGATCTCCAGCAGCAGCCCGGGGGGCGGGGCGGCGCCGTCCTCGGTGGGTTCGACGAGGACGGGCGGCATGTGGCCGGCGTTGGCGATGGTGCAGCGCCGGGTGACCGGGTCGTAGACGGCGTACACGCAGGTGGCGAGGTACACCTCCGAGCGGTCGGCGTCGCGGGAGTGGAGGGCGGCGCGGGAGGCCTGCTGGGCGCCGCCGGGGGCGCCGAGGCCGCGGGCGACCTCGTCGAGGGCGGTGAGCACCTCGGCGGGTTCCAGGTCCAGCAGCGCGAGGGTGCGCACGGCGGTCCGCAGCTCGCCCATGGCGACGGCGGCGCGCAGTCCGCGGCCCATCACGTCGCCGACGACCAGGGCGGTGCGGTGCCCGGGCAGTTCGATGACGTCGAACCAGTCGCCGCCGACCTCGGTGGCGGCGTTGCCCGGGAGGTAGCGGCAGGCGATGTCGAGGCCGGCCGCCTCCGGGTCGCCGGGCGGCAGCAGGCTGCGCTGGAGGATCAGCGCCCGTTCGTGCTCGCGCCGGTAGAGGCGGGCGTTGTCGATGCACACGGCGGCCCGTGCGGCCAGTTCCACGGCGACGGCCCGGTCGCGTTCGCCGAAGGGCTCGCTGCCCTTGGTCCGGGAGAACTGGGCGAGGCCGACCACGGTGTCGTGGGCGACCATCGGGACGATCAGCGTGGACTGGACGAGGGCGTCCGGGTCCGCGCCGGAGACGAGCCGGGGCCGTGCCGTGCGCAGCGCGAGCGCTCCGGGTGAGGCGGCCGGGTAGCGGTGCGTCTCCCCCACGGAGACCAGTGCGCCGGGTCCCGACAGCGGGGCGTCGGACACGGCGGAGGCGAAGGCCACCCGCCGCAGCGGTGCGGAGGGGGCGCGGCCGGCCCCCTGCCCGGGCAGGGAGGGGACTCCGGGGCCCTGGGGGCGGGCGGGACGGTCGTCGTCGCCGAGCAGCAGCCCCTGGTAGAGGTCGACGGCGGCCAGGTCGCAGAAGCCGGGGACGGTGACGTCGAGGAGTTCCCGGGCGGTGGTCTCCAGGTCGAGGGAGTTGCCGATGCGGTGCCCGGCCTCGTTGAGGAGGGCGAGGTTGCGGCGGACCCCGGCGGCCTCGCGGGCGGCGAGGTGGCGGCGGGTGACGTCGGTGCCGAGGCCGGCGATGCCGATGGGGCGGCCGGCGCCGTCGTGCACCCGGTAGAGGTTGATGGACCAGTGGCGGTCGTCGCGGCTGCGGGGGGTGGCTCCGGTGATCCGCAGGTCGGTGACGGACTCGCCGGTCTCCAGGACCCGGCGCAGGGCATCGGCCATCCGGTCGGCCTCGTGGGGCGGCAGGTAGTCGTGGACGGTGCGGCCGCGGTGCTCCTCGACCGCTCCGCCGAAGACGGTCGCGAAGCGGCGGTTGGCGCGCTGCACGGTGAGGTCGGTGCCGAACAGCAGGAAGCCGAAGGGGGATTGGCCGAATATGGCCTGTGAGGCGGCGAGGTCGGATTCGATGCGCCGGAGCGCGCGTACGTCCACGACGACGCAGAGCGCGGCGCGTTCGGCCCTCTCGGTCTGGGTCGGCATCACATAGATCTCGGCCACGCCGTGGGCGCCGTCCCCGCCGGGGATGCGGAAGGGGATCAGGCCGGTCCACTCCTTGCCGTCGAGGATCTCGGCGACCTTGCGGTGGCCGCCCTCGCGCAGCTCGGGCGGCATGAAGGCCTCGACCGGGTCGCGCCCGACCGCCTGGGCCGCGCGCAGCCCGAACAGCTCTTCGGCGCGCAGGCTCCACTGGTCGATGAGCCCGTCAGGGCCGATCGAGAAGGAAGCCACCTTGATGTGGTCGTATATCGAGCCAGGCGGACTGCTGTGCCACAGGGAGTCGCGCAAGGGCTCCCCGGGCACGCGGGCCTGATGTGTCTGCGCAGGTATCTCGCTCACGCGACCGTCCCCTCCAGCTCACCGCAACCGGACCGGCCATGACCGAAGTATTCAGCACCACGGCCCCGTACGGCACGGCGTTCACGATCACAAAAGGGTCCCGTTGTTTTCCGGCCACGTCCGGTGGTCTTCCCAGACGCCGCCCGGGAGACCCACTGCCGCCCTTCTCCTTGTTACTCACCAGGAAGAGCCAACTCGAACCACACGGTCTTCCCCGTTTTCCCGTGCCGGGTTCCCCAGCGGCGCGCGGAGACGGCGACGAGGTGCAGGCCGCGCCCGCCTTCGTCGTCCGGCTGCGCGATGCGCTCGCGGGGTGGATCCGGAAGCGGATCCGAGACCTCCACGAGCAGGGCCGGGCCGCCGGCGAGGCCGGGCGCGGCCGGATCGCGCCGTACCAGGCGCACCCCGATGGGGCCGGAGGCGTAGCGCAGGGAGTTGGTGACCAGCTCGCTGACCAGCAGGACGGTCACATCGCCGACGGAGTCCAGGCCCCAGGAGCGGAGGGTCCCGCGCACGGCGTGGCGTGCGGTGCGGACGACATCGGGCTCGGCGGGGAAGGCCCACTCGGCGCATTCACCGTCTGTGTCCATCACGCCGATCACTTCCCGGGCCACCAGCGACCCCAGTCAGGTTCGTCGGGGACGAAAGGGGGACGAGATAGGGACTAATAGCGACATACCCGATATTTGGGGCGCCGTACCACCCGACCCCCCACGCACCGGCGCACTGTGGCGCAGACGGCCTAGAGCGGGAGCTTCACGCGCCCCGGTGCGCCCCGCCGTGCGACTCGGTGCGCACCGCGCCGCCCGCTCCGGCGCGCAGCCGGCGGCCGGCCTCCTCGACGAAGGGCCGGTCCTGGTCGAGCCAGTCCACCGAGTCCAGCTCGTGCGGAGCGAGCCAGCGCAGCTCGTCGTGGTCCTCCAGCGGGGCGGGCTCCCCCGAGACCAGCCGGGCGGTCCACACGTGCAGGACCAGACCGGGCCTCACCGGCCACTGCCCCGGGATCCGCTCCAGGGGCTCGGCCTCCACGCCGAGTTCCTCGCGCAGTTCGCGCACCAGCGCCTCGGGCACCGTTTCACCCGGCTCGGCCTTGCCGCCCGGGAACTCCCACCGGCCGGCCAGCTCGGGCGGCGCGCTGCGGCGGGCGGCCAGCAGGCGTCCGTCATGACAAAGGGCTCCGCCCACGACCACGCGTACAGTCATGGACGGAGCCTATGCCAGCGCCTTCAGCCGGTTCAGCCGGTGGTGGCGGTCTGGCTTTCCTGTCCGATCCGCTCGACCCAGTAGAGCTGCTCGTGTCCTCGGTCGTCGAGGCTGTCGACGACCTTCTGGGCCTCGGCCCGGGTGGGATAGCGGCCCACCCGGTAGCGGTTGCCGTTGTCGTCCTGACGTATGACCAGCCATGGAAGCAGGGCACCGCTGTCGGTCATCGCGCTCCACCCTCCGCCGCCGTACCTGCCCAGGAAACCGCATTGCGCATATGCCGGAGCTTACGCCCGACCTTTACCGAGCGGATACGGTTTTTCACGAAGAGGTACCTGGGGGGCGTACGCATCCGGCCAGGCGTACGAGCGGGCCGTGCGCGCCGGTCCGGACCCGGCGCGCGGCGCGGAGCCGCGGCGTGACGACGCGGAAGCCGTTCACCCCGCCGTCGGGGGACGGATCGAACAAGGGTCCGGGGCGCGCCCCCGGACCCTTGCGATACGACCGAAAACCCGGCCCGTGCCCCGTTACCGGACGGGCAGGTGGTACGAGAGGCGGTAGCGGTCCGCGGGGACGACCACGTCCGCGGTCTCCACCGCGCGACCCGAGGCGAAGTACGTACGGCTCACCACCAGCACCACGTGCCCCGGGACCCCGCCCAGCAAGGTGATCTCCTCGGCCAGCCCGGGCCTCGCCCCGACCTCCTCGACCACGTTGTCCACGATCACGTCGATGGCGGCCATCCGGTCCACCACCCCCGAGCCCCCCAGGGGTCCTTCCTCCGGCAGCATCACCGGGGTCCGGCCGGTCACCGCGAGGGGCTCCCAGGAGGTGGAGAGCATCATGGCCTCCCCCGCGTCACGGAAGACGTACCGGGTGCGCATCACCCGGTCCCCCGGCTCGATGCCCAGCCGCTCCGCGATCTGGACCGGCGCGGGCGTCTGCTCACTGCTGGAGTCCCACGTGCCGCGCGCGCCCGCGTCGGCCTGCTCCTGGCGGAACGGCGTCGACGCCCCGGCCGACCGGTAGCCGGAGCGGGCGACCCGGCGCGGCACGGGCTGCTCCCGGACGTACGTGCCGGACCCGGAGCGGCCCTCGACCAGCCCCTCCGCCATCAGGACCTTGCGCGCCTCCAGCGCCACGGTGTCCGAGACCCCGTACTCCTCGCGGATCCGGGCCTGGGAAGGGAGCCGGGCGTGCGGGGGCAGGGACCCATCGACGATCTTCTGTCGCAGATCCCCGGCGACGCGGAGATAGGCCGGCTGCTCACCGAAAGTCACGAGCCACTCCCATCAGGTTGACAGACAGCCACACCCTGGCAACCGACGGTTGAGCAGCGCAAGCACGGGCCAGAGTTTCACCCGATGTGATGAACGCAGGTCACTCAAACCCCTTACCGCGCGTTACCCACAAGACCTCAGACGGATTCCGCCGAAGGCCCGCGCCCGGAACCGGCCCCCGGCCCTCCCGGATCCGACCGCAGCCACTCCGGCACCCGCGTCGAGAGCCCGTACGCTCCCCGCAGCGCCTTCTCCGTGTCCACCGACAGCGACGACAGCGCCGCGTCCCACGCCCGCTGGAAATCGGCCGGCCGCGTCGCCCGGGCCGCCCGCTGCCATTGCCCGCGCGCGGCCGCGACCTCCTTGAGCTGAGCACCCGCCGCCGGGCCCGTGCCCTCCCGGGAGGTGACGCCCTGGAGCATCCGTTCCTCCGCCGCCAGCGCCTCGTCGACCGCCCGCGCCCACGCCCGGTACTCGGGCAGCGCCTCGTCCAGGTCCTCGTCGGGGGCGCGCCCCAGCGCCTGGTCCGCCGTGTTCAGCGCGCTGAGCAGGGTCACCTGGTCCGGCGTCAGCATGCCCGCATCCTTGCGCAGACTGCCCCGGTGCTCCTCCGTCGACGTGCCGATGATGCACAGGAGCCGCCGGTCGCCGCCCTGCCAGCTCTCCGCGGTGGGGCTGAAGTAGAACATCTCCGCGTACGCGGGCAGCGCCCACGTGTCCATCGCGTACGCGTCCTGCGCCTTCCAGCAGGTGTCCGTTGCGGTCCCCTTGAGCCTCCCCTTGCCGGGGAAGCCGCCGGGGCCGAGCACCGTCGTGGAGGTCACCTCGGCGTCGTGCACCTGGTCGCAGCCCACCCGGTAGGTGAAGCGGGCCTCGTCCAGGAGGTCGCCGCCGGGGACGTTGAAGCAGTCGCCCTGACGCAGCTCGTCCATCCCCGTCAGCCGGCCCTCGACGTGTTCGAGCTCCCGCCCCTCGCCGAGCCGGCCCAGGAAGTGCTCCGCGTACCGCGAGACGCCGGTCACGAGGACAGCGGTCGTCAGCACCGAGACCACCAGGCCGACGATCGCCAGGGCCCGGCCCCGCTCCCCCTTGCGCGCGATCTGCACCAGCGCCACGATCCCGAAGACGATCCCGAGCGGCGGGAAGCACAGCAGCCCGACCAGCAGGGAGGCCAGCGCGAAGCCGTTGAGCGCGGGCGGGTGCCCGTGGGCGGGCGGCGGCCCCCACAGCGGCGGCGACGGCGGGGGCCAGGAGTGGCCCGGGCCGGCGGAGGGAGGCTGCGGGGGCGGGATGCTCACGGGGTGAGGTGCTCCATCACGGGGGGCGCGAACGAATGCGCGAAATAGTACGCAGCGGGGGCGACCGAGCAGTCGGTCGCCCCCGCGTTCATCGCGCGATCCAGCCTGTTATCGCGCCCCTCGCCACCCGGTCGCCCGGGCGGAGGCCTCGGGCGTCAGAACTGCAGCGCCCAGGAATCGATCTTGCCGGTGTCGACGTTGGCGTTGTCGTTCACCCGCAGCTTCCACACACCGTTGGCCACCTCGGCCGAGGCGTTGACCGTGTAGGTCTTGATGATGTTGTCGGCGCTGCCGCCGCTGCGGTTGTGCAGGTTGTAGGCCGTTCCGTCGGGGGCGATGAGGTCGACCTTCAGGTCACCGATGTAGGTGTGCTTGATGTCGACCGAGACGCTCAGCGCCGCCGGGGCGTTGCCGGATATCCCGCTGACGGTCACCGGCGAGTCGACGGTGGCGTTGTCGTTGACCGCGTAGTCCGCCGTGTTCTCGAACCTGGTGCCCGGGTTCGGCGGCGTGGTGCTCCCGCCCACGTTGAGCAGGCGGTTGGGGGAGCCGGTGCCGGGGCTGGTCACCACGTTCGGGGTGGACGCCGCGACCAGGGCGTCACGGATCTGCGCCGGGGTGCTCGCCGGGTTCTGCGAGAGGTACAGGGCCGCCGCGCCCGCGACGTGCGGCGAGGCCATCGAGGTGCCGGAGATGGTGTTGGTGGCGGTGTCGCCCGTGCCCCACGTGGAGGTGATGGAGGAGCCCGGCGCGAAGATGTCCAGGACGGAGCCGTAGTTGGAGTAACTGGCCTTCGCGTCGGTGTTGGTGGTGGCGCCGACCGTGATGGCCTCGGCGACGCGCGCGGGGGACTTGGTGGAGGCGTCGGTGGACTCGTTGCCCGCCGCGACCGCGTAGGTGATGCCTGCGGCGACGGAGTTGCGTACGGCGGTGTCGAGCGCGGAGTCCGCGCCGCCGCCGAGCGACATGTTGGCCACGGCCGGCTTCACCGCGTTGCGGGTCACCCAGTCGATGCCGGCGACGACCTGGGCGGTCGTGCCCGAGCCCTGGTTGTTGAGCACGCGGACGCCGACGATCTTGACCTTCTTGGCCACGCCGTACGCCCCGCCGCCGACGGTACCGGCCACGTGCGTGCCGTGGCCGTGGCCGTCCTGGGCGGTGTTGTCGTTGTCGATCGCGTCGTAGCCGTCGACGGCGCGGCCGCCGAAGTCCTGGTGCGTCTTGCGGACGCCGGTGTCGATGATGTACGCGGTGACGCCCTCGCCGGCCTTGTCCGGGTAGGTGTAGCTCTGGTCGAGCGGGAGGGCCCGCTGGTCGATGCGGTCCAGGCCCCAGGACGGCGGGCTGGGCTGGGTGGCGTCCACGGTGAAGGTCCGGTTCTGCACGACCGACCGCACGGCCGGGTCGGCGGCGAGCTTTCTGGCCTGCGCCTCGGAGACCTCGACGGAGTAGCCGTTGAGGGCCGCGCTGTAGACCCGGTCGATCTTCGCTCCGTACCGCTTGGCGACGGCCTTTCCGCTGTCGGCGGTGGAGCGGGCGGCGGAGTCCTCCAGGGTCACGATGTAGCTGCCGGGGACGGCCCCGGGAGCTCCGGCGTTCTCGATGACGCCCTGGGGGCCGTCGGCCGCGGAGGCGGGCAGGGCGGCGGCCGCGCCGAGCGCGAGGGCCACGACGGCGGTCGCGCTGACGCCGGCGATCCTCCGGCGGGTGTGACGGATCACGGACATGTGGGGGGTCCTCCTCGTAGGGGGTGGAGTGCGACGGCGCGTGCGGCGGTGCGGCGGTGCCCGGACACGCGGGGATTTCCTGTTTCAGGCATGTCCATGACAACGATTCCGCCCGAACGGGCCGTCGTCCCGCAAAGGTTGACCCACCCGTGCCGCATCCCACAAGAGCACAACGGAGGCACAACGGACGCGTAACATCTGCGCCATACAACGGCCATGAACGAGCAAAGGCGCTCCGCACATGACGCACGCACTTCCCGGATACGTCTGTCCCGAGGACGGCACGCGCGCGGACGTGCGGACCGCCCCGTGGTGCTGCCCTCTCTGCGGCGGTCCCTGGGACCTCGACTTCACACCCGATCCGGCCATCGCGCTGGAACCGGCCGCCGGCCCCCACTCGTTGTGGCGGTTCGCGCCCGCGCTGCCGCTGCCGGGGGCGTTCTCGGTCTCGCTCTCGGAGGGGCACACCCCGCTGGTGCCGCTCGCGGAGAGGATTCACGCCAAACTCGACTTCCTGATGCCGACGCTGTCCTTCAAGGACCGGGGCGCGGTCATGCTCGCCGAACTGGCGCGGCGGCTGGCCCCGGAGCGGGTGATCGCCGACAGCAGCGGCAACGCCGGGACGTCCGTGGCGGCGTACTGCGCCCGGGCCGGGCTGAGTTGTGAAGTTTTCGTGCCGGAGGGCACCTCGGAGAAGAAGACCGGGCAGATGCGGGCCCACGGCGCGGCCGTACGGGTCGTCGCGGGCGGGCGCGAGGCCACGGCGCTGGCCGCGCGGGCCGCCGCGGACGAACCGGGGGTCTTCTACGCGAGCCACGTCTTCAACCCGTACTTCCTGCACGGCACGAAGACGTACGCCTACGAGATCTGGGAGGCCCTCGGCGGGCGGCTCCCGGAGGCGCTGGTCGTACCGGTGGGCAACGGCACCCTGCTGCTGGGCGCCGCGCTGGCGGTGGAGGAACTGGCCCGGCGCGGGGTACGGCCGCCCGCGCTGATCGGAGTCCAGGCGGAGGCGGTGTCCCCGCTCGCGGCGGCCTTCGCGGCGGGCGCCGAGGACGCCGCCGCGGTACCGCAGCTGCCGACCCTGGCGGAGGGCATCGCGATCCCCGCCCCGCCGCGGGCCCGGCAGATCCTGGCCGCGGTCCGCAAGTCCGGCGGCACCTTCCTCACGGTTGCGGACGACCGGCTGCGCGAGGCCCAGCAGGACCTGGCGCGGCGCGGCCTGTTCGTGGAACCGACGGCGGCGGCCTGCTGGGCGGCGGTGTGCCCCACCGCCCCCGGCGACCCCCTGCGCGGCCGCACGGCGGTCCTCCCGCTGTGCGGCGCCGGCGCCACATCGGGCCTGGCCGCCCTTCCGTCCTGAGGCGCGGCGGCACCGGCCCGGGCGGCGCCGTGAGGTGGGCGGCACCGTGACCCGGGCGGCGCCGTGACGTGGACGTCGGAAAACCGCCAGCCGCGGGGCCGCCCGGTCTGGTCAACTGGCCCCATGACCACCCACCTTGACCACGCCGCCCGGGCCGCCGCCTTCACCGCGCTGCACACCCCCGCCGCCCCCCTCGCCCTCGCCAACGCCTGGGACGTCGCCAGTGCCCGCGTCGTGGAGGCCGCCGGGGCGCCGGCGGTGGCCACCACCAGCGCCGGTGTCGCCTGGTCGCTCGGGTCCCCCGACGGGGACGCGCTCGCGCGGGAGCGGGCGCTGGACCTGATCGCCCGGGTGGCCTCGGCCGTCTCCGTACCCGTCACCGCCGACATCGAGGGCGGCTTCGCGGCCGACGCCGCCGGGGTCGGCGAGACCGTCACCGGGGTGCTGGCCGCCGGCGCGGTCGGCATCAACATCGAGGACGGCCGCCGCGCCCCGGCCGAGCAGGCGGAGCGCCTGGCCGCGGCCCGTGCCGCCGCCGAGGCGGCCGGGGTGCCGCTGTACATCAACGCCCGCGTGGACACGTACCTCTTCGGCCTCGGCGAGAGCGGCACCCGCCTCGACGAGACCCTCTCCCGCGCCGCGGCCTACCTCGCCGCCGGCGCCACCGGGGTCTTCGTGCCCGGGGTCACCGATCCCGCCACCGTCGCCGAGCTCGCCAAGGGGATCGGCGCCCCGCTCAACGTCCTCGTCGGTCCCGGCGCCCCGTCCGTCGCCGAGCTCGGCGCCCTCGGCGTGGCCCGCGTCAGCCTCGGCTCCTGGGTGGCCGAGGCCGCGTACGCGGTCGTCCGCCGCGCCACCGAGGAACTGCTGGCCGGCGGCACCTACGGGTCCCTCGCCGGCGCGCTGCCGTACGGGGAGCTGAACGCGCTGCTCAAGGGGTGAGATAACCGGGAAGCTTGCAGGGGGCAACGACCGTAGGATCCGGCCATGGGAACCTCGACTCCGATAAACGGCACGGGCGGCGCGACGGCGGACACCGCGCGCCGCAGGACGACCGGGGCCGTGTGGTTCGCGCTGACGCTCGTGTACGTGGTCTGGGGCTCGACCTACCTCGGCATCCGGATCGTCGTCCAGACCATGCCGCCCTTCCTCTCCGCCGGGGCCCGCTTCATCACCGCCGGCCTGGTGCTGGCCGGCATCGTCGCCTGGCGGTACGGGCCGGCCGCGCTCAGGGTCACGGCCGCGCAGGCCCGCTCGGCGGTCGTGGTCGGCCTGCTGCTCATCCTGGGCGGCAACGGGCTGGTGGTGCTGGCCGAGACCGCCATCCCCTCCGGGCTGGCCGCGCTGCTGGTGGCGGCGGTGCCGATGTGGGTGGTGGTGCTGCGGGCGGGCAGCGGGGACCGGCCGTCGCCGCGCACCGTGGCCGGGGTGCTGGTGGGGCTCGCCGGGCTGGGGGTGCTGACCAGCCCGGGACTCAGCGGGGAGGTGCGGCTGTGGGGGGTGCTGATGGTGCTGGCGGCCTCGGTGCTGTGGTCGCTGGGCTCGTTCTCGGCGTCGAAGCTGCCGCTGCCGGAGAATCCGTTCGCGGGTTCCGCGTACCAGATGCTGGCGGGCGGGGTCGGCGGGGTGGTCGTGGGGCTGGTGCGCGGCGAGCAGCGCGGCCTGGACGTGGGTGCCTTCTCCACCGCCTCGTGGGTGGCGCTGGGCTACCTCGTGCTGATCGGGTCGGTGGTCGGTTTCACGGCGTACGCGTGGCTGCTCCAGGCGGCGCCGCTGTCGCTCGTGGCCACGTACGCGTACGTCAATCCGGTGGTGGCCGTCGCGCTGGGCGCGCTCATCCTGGACGAACCGCTGACCCTGCCCATCGTGCTCGGCGGCGCGATCGTGGTGGCGGCGGTGGGCGTGATCGTCAGTACGGAACGCCGCGCGTAGCCGCGCCCGGGGCGGACGCGCGCGGCCCGGCTCAGCCCCTGGCCGCGCGCTCGTACAGGGCCTTGGCCCGCTCGTCGTACAGCGCGGCGGTGGAGTCCACGTCCGTTTCCCCGCCGCTGAGCACGCCGATCAGCCGGCCCGGCTGTCCCGTGCCCCCGCGGTCGGCGATCCAGGGGCTGCCGCTGGTGCCGGTCCAGAAGCCCGAGCAGCTGATGTACAGCAGGTCGGGGTCGTCGAGGTCGTGGCGGGTCTGGGTGGTGCAGGACACGGGCTTGTTCTGCGGGTTGTGCTCGGACTCCGGGTAGCCGACGACGGTGACCTCCCGCTCGTACCCGGAGGTCCAGTCGGGCGCGGGCGCCTCGCCCTTGCCCCCGACGGCCTCCTGGACGCTGCGGCCGTCCTCGTCCGGCTCGATGGTGAGGAAGGCGAAGTCGGCGGTGTCCTCGCCCCACTTCGTCCAGCGTTCGTCGACGTGGATCGAGCGGACCTTCCACACGCCGAGGGGCTGGGTGCCCGAGCCCTCCCCGGAGAAGGCGGGCGCGAAGGAGAGCTCGCCGATGGCGAGGCCGTCGTGGGCGACCTCGCCCGGCACTCCGTGCTCGCCCGCCGGGGCGACGCAGTGCGCGGCGGTCGCGACGACGTTGCCCCTGGGGCTGTCGACCACGCTCGCCGTGCACCAGTGCTCGCCGTTGGCCATGAGCACGCCGACGGTGGGGAAGGGGTGCACCGGGCGGTCGCCGGGCGCCTTGAGGAACGCGACGGCGCACACCATCGCGATCCCGGCGGCGGCCACCGCGGTGGCCCCCTTCACCGCGGGGCTCATCGCACGGCGGGGTCGGGTGTCGGTCCTCGCATCACCTTGCTGATCCACTCCAGGGAGCCCTCCCTCATTCCGCGCACGTAGGACTTTCCGTTGTGCTCACCATCCTGGATCACCTGGAGCCGAGTGTGCACGGGGCCCCTGCCGTACTCGCGCATGAACCGCTCGGCCAGGTCGCGGCCGCTCTCCTTGGTGCCGATCTGGAAGTTGATCCACACCTCCGGACCCCCCTCCTTGATCAGCTTCTCGGCGAGCTTCTCGGGGTTGTTCTCGTCCATGGCCTGCTGGTTCCCCTTCCACAGCGGGGAGTCGGGGACGAAGTCGGTCCCGCTGGCGATGACCGCCTTGAAGCGTTCGGGGTACTTCAGCACGTGCTTGAAGGCGCCGAAACCGCCCGAGGAGGAGCCCATGAAGGCCCAGCCGTCGCGGGAGGTGAAGGTGCGGAAATTGGCCTTCGTGAAATCCGGGATGTCATCGGCCATCCAGGTGCCCATCTTCGGCTGACCGGGGATGTCCGACCCGTCGAAGTGGTGCTTGGTGTCCGCGTTGATCACCGGCATGACGAGGATGAAGGGCAGGCTGGTGCCGGCCTTGACCCCGTCGATCACGGCCTGCTGGAGGCCGAGGCCGGGTCCGGTGCCCCAGTAGTTCTTGGGGTAGCCGCGGCCGCCGGGCAGGGAGATCAGCACGGGGAAGGCGCTCTTGGCGTACTTCGGGTCGTCGTACTCCTTGGGCACCCACACCCACACGTCACCGGTGAAGCCGGACTTCCGGCCGGTCACGGTGGTCACCGCGATCTGCGTGCCGTCCGGCAGCCGGCTGGTGCGCGTGAACTCGGCCTTGGGGCCGGTCGGCATCAGCACCTCGGGGCGGACGTCCTCGGCGGCCGCCGACTCCTGGATCTTCCCGAAGGAGACCGGGTCCCCCACGTCCGAGAAGAGGCCGGCCTTGTACGCCGCGCCGCCCCCGGCGGCGAGGGCGAGCGCGAGCCCGCCGCCGATCAGGACGTGGCGCCTGCGCGGGCGCGGGGGGCGACGGCCGCCCTTGGTCAGGGGGCTACCGTCGCCTTGGTGGTCATACTGCACTGAATTGTTCCCGTTCCTTCTCCGGCGCCCTGGTTGGGCGCGGGTCGGACCGATTGGTCCCCCTTGACACCTGTACAGAGGTGTGAACGACCGTATGGGTTGCCTGGGACCGGGGCGACGTGGCGAGGGCCACGTGGCGGAGTCCGGCGACGGGTCGGGCGGCGGGGCGGGCGGCGGTCCGGCGTGCGGGAACGGGGCGAGGAAGGGGCGAGGAAGGGGCCGCGGGAGGGGAGGGGGCGGAACGGGCCGCGGGAACGGGGCGCGGTCCGGGCGTACGGGCGCCGGTCAGCCGGCCTCGGGCTTGGGGCCCTTCAGCACCTTGCTGACCCACTCCAGCGAGCCTTCCTTCATGCCGCGCACGTAGTGCCAGCCGTTGTGCTCGCCGTTCTGGATGTCGCGGATGGTCGTCTTGACCGGGCCCTTGCCGTACTGCTGCACGAATTTCGCCATCCGGTCCTTGCCGGACTCCTTCGTGCCCACCTGGAAGTTGATGTAGACGTCCGGGCCGCCGCTCTCGATCAGCTTCTCGGCGAGCCTCTCGGGATTGTTGGCGTCCATCTCCGCCTGGTGGCCCCTCCAGAGCGGGGAGTCGGGGGTGATCTCGCCGCCGCTGGCGATCACGGCCTTGAACTTGTCCGGGTGCTGCAGGAGCGTCTTCATGCCGACGAAGGCGCCCGAGGAGGAGCCCATGAAGGCCCAGCCGTCGCGGGACTTGTACGTACGGAAGTTCGCGCGGGCGAAGTCCGGGACGTCCTCGGCGATCCAGGTGCCCATCTTCGGCTGACCCGGTATGTCGGCACCGTCGTAGTAGTACTTGTTGTCCGGGTTGAGCACCGGCATGATCAGGACGAAGGGCAGGCTGGTACCGGCCTGGACGCCCTCGGAGACGGCCTTCTGCAGGCCGAGGCTGCGGTCGGCCCAGTAGTTCGTCGGGAAGCCGTTGCCGCCGGGGAGGGCTATGAGGACCGGGAAGGCGCTCTTGGCGTACTTCGGGTCGTCGTACTCCTTGGGGGCCCAGACCCAGACGTCGCCCTCGAAGCCCGACTTGGCGCCGGCCAGGCGGGTCTTGGCGATGACGGTGCCGTCGTCGAGCTTGGTGGTCTGCTTGAAGTCGGACTTCGGGCCGGACGGCATCTGCACGTCCGGGTCGCCGGTGGGTCTGGCCGGGGCGGAGGGCTCCGCCTTCTTCCCTCCGGCGCCGGCGTCCGTGGCGGCGGGCGGGGCGGGCTTGCCGAAGCTGACGGCCTCGCCGTTGCCGTCGAACCACTCGTTCTCGTAGGCGGCGAAGCCGCCGCCGCCGAGGAGCAGCGCGCCGGCGACGCCGGCGCCGATCCACATCGCGCGCCGCGACTTCCTGCGGCCCTGCCCCCGCTCGGGCTCATGGCCGGACGACTGCTGCGGGTACTCGTGCACGGGCTTCGCTCCGAACGGTTCGGCCTGCCCCGGGCGGGACAGTGCGGATGGACATCCCCTAGTCCTGATGTGCGGAGCCTGTGAAAAGTTCCAAATCCTTGCAAAGACCTGCCCGGAGCATCAGGTTTCCGGCGGCTCACCGCTGGCCGTCGAGCACCTCCGCGCACCGTCCGAGCAGCTCGATGAGCTGGGTGCGCTCCTGGTCCGTGAGGGCGGCGGCGAGGGCGGTCTCGACGCGGACGGCGCCGGCGTCGGCCAGCTCCATCGCGGCGCGGCCCTCGGGGGTGAGCCGGGTCTCCAGCACGTTGCGGTGCCACTCGTGGGGGGTGCGCTCGATGAGGCCGCGCTCGTGGAGGTTCTTCAGAACGGTGTTCATGGTGGGGGGTGTGACCCCGCAGAGCCGGGCGAGGGCGGCCGCGGAGATGCCCGGCTTCTCGGCGAGCCAGAGCAGGGCCGCGTACTGCGGAACCGTTACTGCGGCCGGCTTGCAGGCGGCGGTCTTCGCCGCGAGGAGCGCCTGCTCGGCGCGCTTGATGTGCGCACCGATGCGCTCCTCGGGAGGCATGGAGGTCATTGCGGCATCCTACGACCCTTGCCAATCATTAGAGCCCTAACTACTCTGCGAACTCACTGATCAAGAAGGGTTCACCTGTGCGTAAGTTCACTCACGTCCTGCTCTCCGCCGCCGCCGTCGCCCTGACCGCCGCCCTCACCACGGGCGCCGCGCCCGCACCGTCCCCCGTGGGGACCGCCTTCACCCTCCCCGGCTCGAAGGTCTACCCGGAGGGCATAGCCGCCGACCCGCGCACGGGCACCGTGTACGTCGGCTCGTACGCGGACGGCACCGTGTACCGCGCCCGTCCGGGTGCCCGTACCGCCGAGGTGTTCCTCCCGTCCGGCACCGACGGCCGGCGCACGGCGAACGGCCTGCGCGTCGACGCCCGGGGCCGGCTGTGGGTCACGGACTCCACGGCGGGGGTGGCGGTGTACGACACGGCGACGGGCACCCGCCTGGCGCGGTTCGAGGCCGCGGCGGACACCCCGCACTTCATCAACGACCTGACCGTCACCCCGGACGGCACCGCCTACCTGACGGACAGCGTCCGCGCGGTGATCTACCGCGTCACCCCCGGGCAGCTGCGCGCCGGCTCCGGCCCGCTGACGGTGGCGTACGACCTGAGCGGGCACGTCACCCCGCCGCCGCCCGGCCACCTCACGCTCAACGGGATCACCTCGGACCGGGCGGGCCGCTACCTGCTGACGGTCGACATGACCGGAGGCGAGCTGCACCGCGTCGACCTGCGCACCGGCGCCCTGAGCCGGGTCGCCCTGACCGGCGGTGATCTCAAGGCCGCCGACGGCATCCAGCTCTCCCCCGCCGGCACCCTCCGGGCGGCGCACAACGTCACCAACACCCTGACCCGCTGGCAGCTCAGCCCGGACGGCACCCGCGCCCGACTGACCCGCACCCTGACGGACGCCTCCCTCCAGATCCCCACCACCCTGGCCCACACCCCGGGCCGCACCCTGGTGGTCCGCTCCCAGTTCGACAAGGGCGGCCCCATGACCCCCTCGACCGGCGAGCCGGTCACCTTCTCGGTGGCCGAGGTCCGGGGGCTGTGACGCCGGCGAGAAAGCAAAGCGGCGGGGAACCGCGTTCGGAGGGGGCTCGGGACCGCTACCGTGAAGCCATGACCGCACTGCCCGACTGGATGCGCCCGCCGCGCGCGGAAGGCTGGTTCGCGGAGGACCTGGACCGCCTCCCCGAGGCACCCCGCCACACCGAGCTCATCGACGGAGCCCTCGTCTTCATGATGTCGCCCCAGCGTGCCTGGCACGGCCGCCTCGTGACCGCCCTCACCACCACGCTCATGGCACAGGCACCAGCCCGCTTCGAGGTCGAGCGGGAGATGACGATTCGCCTGGACCCCCGCAACCGCCCGGAGCCGGACCTCCTGCTGACGGACCTTCCCTACGACCCCGACCGCACCTGGTACGCCCCCGAGGACGTAAAGCTCGTCATCGAGGTCGTCTCCCCCGAATCCGCCCACCGGGACCGCACGGTCAAACTCCGCAAGTACGCGGAGGCCGGCATCCCGCACTACTGGTGCATCGAGGACGAGGACGGGGCGCCCGTCGTCCACGTCTACGAGCTCGACGAACCCACCGGCGCCTACGCGCCCGCCGGGATCTTCCGGGGCGCCCTCCGGCGCCCGGTGCCCTTCGAGATCACCCTGGACCTCGACAAGCTCACACCGTCGCGCAGCGCCTGAACGCCGCTCGTATGCCCGGGGCGGCGCGTACCGCCCCGGGCACGGGCCGTCAGAGCCCCGCCTTCCCCTCGCTGCTGCCGCTCATCCCGGCCGACACCCGCCGGTCGTTCGCCGCCCGGCCCCCTCCGCGACCACGACCGCCGCCACCGGACCGGACTGATGACCACGCTGGAGGCGTTCCTGGAGTGCGACGCGTCCTGGACGAGAACCGCCGCCCGGCTCCACCTCCACGTCAGCTCGCTGCGCCACCGCATCGCCCGTATCGAAGAGCTGACGGACACGGACCTGGCCCGCCTGGAAACCCGCCTGGACTTCCTGGCGGCCCTCCGGACCACCTGAGCCCCGACAACGCGCTCTCGAATGTGATCCACAACTCTCCGTTCGGAATCCTCTTGCAGCTGCCATACGTGATCCTGCAATCTCCCCATCAGGCCGATTCACATTCGGCAGGATGTCCTTAGTGAGGAGCGGGCCCGATGAGCAGCGAGCACCCGGGGCTGTACGAGATGCTGGACGACCGGTTCCGTACCGGGCGGTGCATGAACGGTGACGAGGCCCTGGAGGTCCTGTACACCGGCTGCCGCTGGGCCGAGGGGCCGATCTACGTGCCGGCCTGGCGCCAGCTGGTCTGGAGCGACATCCCCAACGACCGGATGCTGCGGTGGGACGAGGAGACCGGCTCGGTCGCCGTCTTCCGCCGCTCCGCCGGGCACACCAACGGCAACACCCTCGACCGCGAGGGCAGGCTGATCACCTGTGAGCAGGGCAACCGCCGGGTGACCCGGACCGAACACGACGGCACCGTCACCGTGCTGGCCGACCGGTGGCAGGGCAAGCGCCTGAACAGCCCGAACGACGCGGCCGTGAAGTCCGACGGCTCGGTCTGGTTCTCCGACCCCGACTTCGGCATCACCAGCGACTACGAGGGCTACCGCGCGCAGAGCGAGATCGGCTCCAACAACGTGTACCGGATCGATCCGGCCACGGGCGAGGTACGCCTGGTCGCGGACTGCTTCGGCGCGCCGAACGGGCTGGTCTTCTCGGCCGACGAGCGGCAGCTGTTCGTCTCCGACACCCGGGCGGGCTTCATCCGGGTCTTCGACGTGCGCGACGACGGCACCCTGTCCGACGGCGAGGTCTTCGCCGAGGCCGGGGCCCGGGAGAACGCCCGCTTCGACAACCTCCGCTTCGACGACGGCGGCCGGCTCTGGGTGGCCGCGATGGCCGACGGCGTGCACTGCTACGACCCCGACGGCACCCTGATCGGCCGCCTCAACGTCCCCGAGACGGTCGCCAACATCTCCTGGGGCGGCGCCAAGCGCAACCGCTTGTTCATCACCGCGGAGACCAGCCTGTACTCGGTGGTCATGGCCGTCACCGGCACCCACCCGACGGGCCCGGGCCCCCGCCCCTGGCCGGCCCCGTCCTCCCTCTGAACCCCGGGGCCGCAACCAGCCCCGAGCCCCTGCGGAAACGCTCCTCCGCAGGGGCTTTCCCGGCACGGGCGGTCAGCCTGACCTGCATGTTCGCCACGTCAGCGACGTGGTGTCATTTCATCCGCTCAGACGTTGAAGCGGAACTCCACCACGTCGCCGTCCTGCATGACGTAGTCCTTGCCCTCCATGCGGGCCTTGCCCTTGGCGCGGGCCTCCGTGACCGAGCCGCATTCGACCAGGTCCGCGAAGGAAATGACCTCCGCCTTGATGAAGCCGCGCTGGAAGTCGGTGTGGATGACGCCGGCCGCCTCGGGGGCGGTGGCGCCCTGCTGGATGGTCCAGGCGCGGGTTTCCTTCGGGCCGGCCGTCAGGTAGGTCTGGAGGCCCAGGGTGGCGAAGCCGACGCGGCCGAGGGTGGCGAGGCCGGGCTCGTCCTGGCCGACGGACTGGAGGAGCTCGAGGGCTTCCTCGTCGTCCAGCTCCGCGAGGTCCGCCTCCAGCTTCGCGTTCAGGAAGATCGCCTCGGCCGGGGCGACCAGGGCGGACTGCTCCGCCTTGAAGGCCTCGTCCGTCAGCTCGTCCTCGTCCACGTTGAAGACGTACAGGAACGGCTTCGTGGTGAGGAGGTGGAGCTCGTGGAGGAGGTCGCCCTTCTCCGTGCCCTTGGTGATGCCCTTGGAGAAGAGGGTGTCACCGGCTTCGAGGATCTTCTTGGCCTCGACGACCGCCGCCAGGACCGCGACCTTCTCCTTCTGGAGGCGGGACTCCTTCGTCAGGCGCGGCTCGGCCTTCTCGATGGACTGGAGGTCGGCGAGGATCAGCTCGGTGTTGATCGTCTCGATGTCGTCCTTGGGCGAGACCTTGCCGTCGACGTGGACGACGTTCTCGTCCTTGAAGGCGCGGATGACCTGGCAGATCGCGTCCGACTCGCGGATGTTCGCCAGGAACTTGTTGCCCAGGCCCTCGCCCTCCGAGGCGCCCCGCACGATGCCCGCGATGTCGACGAAGTCGACCGTGGCGGGGAGGACCTTCTGCGAGCCGAAGATCTCGGCCAGCTTGGCCAGGCGGGGGTCGGGGACGCCGACCACGCCGATGTTCGGCTCGATGGTGGCGAACGGGTAGTTGGCCGCCAGCACGTCGTTCTTGGTCAGGGCGTTGAACAGGGTCGACTTGCCGACATTCGGCAGGCCGACGATTCCGATCGTGAGCGACACGTTGGCGACTTCCCGTAGCTGGAGGGGGCGGCGGCCCGGAGGTGGGCCACCGGACAGTTTACTTTCCGCTGAGCGGCGCTGGTTGTACGCGTGTCCGGACCGGGATCCGGGCGCCTTCCCGCCTAGTTTGGTGGGGTGGAGCAATACAGGATGCGTTCGGTACGTCACCCGCGGGTGCCCGCCCCGGTGCCCGCCCAGGCGCGGCGGCCCGCCGCGCCCCGGCGGCTGCCGCGGCCCATGCTGACCGGGCTCGGCGGCGGGCTGTTCGCCTGCGTGGCGATGCTGCTGGTGGCGGGGGTCTGCCGGCTGCTGTTCGGCTCCTCGCTCTTCGCGTACGGGCTCCTCTTCCTGCCCGTCGCCGCCGCGGTCGCCTTGTGGGTGCGGCCGGCGGACCTGATCACCGCGCCGATCTCGGCCCCCATCGCCTTCGCCGCCGGAGTGTGGCCGGTCTCGGGCGGCTCCGGCGGCTTCGGCGGGCAGCTCATGGGGGTGGTGTCCGCGCTGTCCCTGCACGCCGGGTGGCTGTACGCGGGCACGCTGATCGCCGGGCTGATCGCGCTGGTGCGCAGGGCCGCGCTGAGCGGGCGCAGGCGGGCCGCCCGGCAGCAGCGCAGGACGTCCAGCGCCGCCTACTGACCCGCCCGCCGGCCCCCGCCTACCGGGCGGCGCGGTCGCGGGCGGCCATGGCCGCGCCGACGATGCCCGCGTTGTTCTGGAGCTTCGCGGGGACGATCTCCGCCCGGATGCCCTTGATCAGCGGCAGGAACTTCTCCGGCTTGCGGCTGACGCCGCCGCCCAGGATGAGCAGGTCCGGGGAGAAGAGCATCTCCACGTGGGCCAGGTACTTCTCCAGCCGCTGCGCCCAGCGCTCCCAGCTGAGGTCCCCGTCCTCCTTGGCCTTGACCGAGGCCCGCGTCTCCGCGTCGTGGCCCTTGAGCTCCAGGTGGCCCAGCTCCGTGTTCGGTACGAGCCTGCCGTCCAGGAAGAGCGCGCTGCCGATGCCCGTGCCCAGGGTCAGCAGGAGCACGGTGCCGGCCACCCCGCGGCCCGCGCCGTACGTCATCTCCGCGACGCCCGCGGCGTCGGCGTCGTTGAGGACCGTGACCGGCCTGCCGCCCAGCCGGTCCGACAGCAGGGCGGCCGCGTCGACGCCCACCCAGCCCTTGTCCATGTTGGCCGCCGTCCGGATCACGCCGCCGGTGACCACGCCGGGGAAGGTGACACCGACCGGGCCCTCCCAGGAGAAGGCGCCCACCACTTCCGCGACACAGCCGGCCACCCCCTCGGGGGTGGCCGGCTGTGGGGTCGCCACCTTGTGGCGCTCCCGCGCCAGCTCGCCGCGCTCCAGGTCCACGGGAGCGCCCTTGATGCCGGAACCGCCAATGTCCACGCCGAAGATCTGCATGGACATACGGTACGAAAGGAGTTACTTGTCGGCGACCAGTTCGGCGGCTTCGGCGCGCAGGTCGCGGCGCAGCTCCTTGGGCAGGGAGAAGACGATCGACTCCTCGGCCGTCTTGACGATCTCCACGTCGGCGAAGCCGCGCTCCGCGAGCCACTCCAGCACCTGCTCGACCAGCACCTCCGGCACCGAGGCGCCCGAGGTCAGCCCGACCGTGGTGACGCCCTCCAGCCAGGCCTCGTCGATCTCGCTCGCGAAGTCGACCAGGTGGGCGGCGCGGGCGCCGGCGTCCAGGGCGACCTCGACCAGGCGGATGGAGTTCGAGCTGTTCTTGGAGCCAACGACGATGACCAGGTCGGAATCGGCGCCCATCGCCTTGACGGCGGCCTGCCGGTTCGAGGTGGCGTAGCAGATGTCGTCGCTGGGCGGGGAGACGAGCAGCGGGAACTTCGTCTTCAGCGCGTCGACGGTCTCCATCGTCTCGTCGACCGAGAGGGTGGTCTGGGAGAGCCAGACGACCTTGGACTCGTCGCGGACCTCGACCTTGGCCACGTCGTCCGGGCCGTCGACGATGGTGATGTGGTCCGGGGCCTCGCCGGAGGTGCCGATGACCTCCTCGTGGCCCTCGTGGCCGATGAGGAGGATGTCGAAGTCCTCGTTCGCGTAGCGGATGGCTTCCTTGTGGACCTTGGTGACCAGCGGGCAGGTCGCGTCGATCGTCGCGAGCCGGCCGTTGGCCGCCTCCTCGTGCACCACCGGCGCCACGCCGTGCGCGGAGAACATCACGATGTTGCCCGGCGGGACCTCCTCCGTCCGCTCGACGAAGACGGCGCCCTTCTTCTGCAGCGTCTGGACGACGTACTTGTTGTGCACGATCTCGTGGCGGACGTAGACCGGAGCGCCGTACTGCTCGAGGGCCTTCTCGACAGCGATCACGGCACGGTCCACGCCCGCGCAGTAACCGCGCGGGGCGGCGAGCAGGACGCGGCGGGAGGCGGGAGCGGGGGCGGGAGCAGTCATGCGCTCCATCGTACGGGGGTCTCCAGCAGGCCGGACGTCGCCCGTTCGGCACAGACTTGGCCGAACGTCCGTACCGACCGTCACCCGGAGGACCCATGGCATCCGCTACGGATTCCAGCACGGCGGCCCCCGCGGCACTGCGCCGGAGCCTGGGCTTCCGCGACCTGGTGGTCTACGGGCTGCTCTTCATCGCGCCGATGGCACCGGTGGGGGTGTTCGGCACCCTCGACGCGAAGTCGCACGGCGCCGTGGCCCTCGTGTACCTGGTCGCGACCGTGGCGATGGCCTTCACGGCCCTCTCGTACGCGCAGATGGTGCGGGTGGCCCCGCAGGCCGGTTCGGTCTTCACGTACGCGCGCAAGGGGCTCGGCGAGGGGCCGGGGCTGATCGCCGGGTGGATGGCGATGCTGGACTACCTGCTGATCCCGGCGGTGGCGTACCTGTTCTCCGGGATCGCGATGCACGCGCTGGTGCCGGAGGTGTCCCGCTGGGTGTGGACGGCGCTGGCCGTGGTGGTCACCACCCTGCTGAACCTGTGGGGCGTACGGGTGGCCGCGCGGGTGGGCTTCGCCGTGCTGGCGGTGGAGATCACGGTGCTGGTGGTGTTCCTGGTGGCGGCGGTGACCGTGCTGGCCGGGGGCGGGGCCCGGCGCGGCTGGCTCTCGCCGCTGACCGGCGACGGCTCGCTGGGCTTCTCGGCGGCGGCCGTGCTGGGCGCGGTGTCCGTGGCGGTCCTGTCGTACCTGGGCTTCGACGCCATCGCCTCCTTCGCGGAGGAGGTCACCGGGGGGAGCGCTCGGGTGGCCCGGGCGGTGCTGTTCTGCCTGGCGCTGACCGGGGTGCTGTTCGTCGCCCAGACCTACCTGGCGGCGCTGCTGGCCCCGGTGTCCTCGGCGGAGCTGGCGGCCGACCCGGCGCTCCAGGGGCCGGCCTTCTACGACGCGGTCGAGGCCTCGGTCGGGTCCTGGCTGCACGACCTGGTGGCGGTGAGCAAGGCGGTCGGGGCGGCCTTCGCGGCGCTGGCCGGGCAGGCCGCGGCTGGGCGGCTGCTGTTCGCGATGGCCCGGGAGCGGCGGCTGCCGGCCGCGCTGGCGCGCACCTCGGGCGGTACGCCGAGGGCGGCGCTGCTGGTGGCGGCCGCGGTGACGCTGGTGGCGGCGGTGTGGGCGGCCCGGCGCGACGACGGCCTCGACCATCTGGTCTCCGTGGTGGACGTCGGGGCCCTGGTGGCCTTCACCCTGCTGCACGCCTCGGTGGTGGGGTGGTTCGTCGTCCGGCGGCAGGAGGGGGCCCCGGTCTGGTGGAAGCACCTGGTGGTGCCGGTGCTGGGGGCGGCGGTGACGGTGGCGGTGATCGTGGAGGCCTCCTGGACCGCGCAGCTGGTGGGAGCGGTGTGGCTGCTGGTGGGGCTGGGGGTGCTCCTCGTACAGCGCGGGCGCGACCGCGCGGGCGCCGACACCCCGGGCGGCGCCTGAGACGCTGTCAGCGGCGCCGGTTAGCCTGCGTGCATGGGTCTGAATACGTCGGCTGACGCGCCGCTGCCGGTCGGTCAGGTGTCCCGGCTGATCGGGGGCTGGATCGACCGCCTGGGCCAGGTGTGGGTGGAGGGGCAGATCACGCAGCTGTCCCGGCGGCCGGGGGCCGGGGTGGTGTTCCTGACGCTGCGCGACCCGTCGCACGACGTCTCGGTCAGCGTGACCTGCTTCCGCCAGGTCTGGGACGAGGTCGCGGACCTGGTCTCCGAGGGCGCGCGGGTCGTCGTACTGGCCAAGCCGGAGTGGTACGCCCCGCGCGGGCAGCTGTCCCTGCGGGTGAGCGAGATCCGCCCGGTCGGCATCGGGGAGCTGCTGGCGCGCCTGGAGCGGCTGAAGCGGTCGCTGGCCGCCGAGGGGCTGTTCGCGCTGGACCGCAAGAAGCCGCTGCCGTTCCTCCCGCAGCTGATCGGCCTGGTGGTGGGGCGGGCCTCGGCGGCCGAGCGGGACGTGCTGGAGAACGCGCGCCGCCGCTGGCCCGCGGTCCGCTTCGAGGTGCGCAACGTGGCCGTGCAGGGGGTGCACGCGGTGCCCCAGGTGGTGGAGGCGGTCAGGGAGCTGGACGCGCGGCCCGATGTGGACGTGATCATCGTGGCGCGGGGCGGCGGCAGCGTGGAGGACCTGCTGCCCTTCTCCGACGAGGAGGTCGTCCGGACGGTCGCGGCCGCCCGCACCCCGGTGGTGTCGGCGATCGGGCACGAGCCGGACTCCCCGCTGCTGGACCTGGTGGCGGACCTGCGGGCGTCGACGCCGACGGACGCGGCCAAGAAGGTGGTCCCGGACGTGGGCGAGGAGCTGGAGCGGGTGCGCCAGCTCCAGGGCCGGGGACTGCGCGCCCTGCGCGCCCTGCTCGACCGGGAGGAGCGCGGGCTGGAGCACTGCCTCGCGCGCCCGGTGTTCGTACACCCGCAGCGGATGGTGGAGACCCGGGAGGCCGAGCTGGACGCGCTGCTGGCCCGTAGCCGGCGCACGCTCGGGCACCTGCTGGACCGGGCCGACTCGGAGCTGGAGCACACCCTCGCCCGGGTGGTGGCGCTGTCCCCGGCGGCCACCCTGGAGCGCGGGTACGCGGTGCTCCAGCGGGCGGACGGGCACGTGGTGCGGGCGGCCGCGGAGGTCACGGCGGGCGAGGTGCTGCGCGCCCGGGTGGCGGCGGGGGCGTTCACGGTGGCGGTCGCGGAGTCCGGCGCCGGGGGCCCGGAAACGGGCCCGGGAGCAGGCGCGGAGACGGGTCCGCGAGAGGGCCCGGAAACGCCGGTGGAACCGGGCTCGACCGCGGGTGCAGGGCCCCTCGAAAACTGACACATTCCACCGCAACCCGATGCACCGCACACCTACGATGGGATACCAAGGAATGACCGACACCGATACGGCGCTGGGGTATGAGCAGGCGCGCGACGAGCTCGTCGAGGTCGTCCGCAAACTGGAGGCCGGCGGCACCTCGCTGGAGGAGTCACTGGCCCTCTGGGAGCGCGGCGAGGAGCTGGCGAAGGTCTGCCGGCACTGGCTCGAGGGGGCTCGCGCCCGGCTCGACTCGGCGCTGGCGGCCCGGGAGGCGGCGGCCGGCCAGGACGGCGGCGGCCGCGAGGAGTGATCCGGCTCACCCGCCCCGACCAGTTAGTTGAAATTTCACCTACTTTCGCCGTAGGGTCGGTGATACCGCTTCACTTCCGTACCCGACGAAGAAGGCTTACCGATGTCTCTCGTGCTCGATGCCGCTGCTCAGGACCTGCTGTTCCGCGAGGCCCGCACCGCCAACTCGTTCTCCGACGAGCCCGTGACCGAGGAGCAGGTCCAGGCCATCTACGACCTGGTGAAGTACGGCCCCACCGCTTTCAACCAGACCCCGCTGCGCATCACCCTCGTCCGCTCCCCCGAGGCCCGCGAGCGCCTCGTCAAGCACATGGCCGAGGGCAACCAGCCCAAGACCGCCGCCGCCCCGCTGGTCGCGATCCTCTCCGCGGACAACGAGTTCCACGAGGAGCTCCCCCAGCTGCTGCCGCACTTCCCGCAGGCCAAGGACGCCTTCTTCTCCGAGCGCCCGGTCCGCGAGCAGTCCGCGGTGCTGAACGCGGCCCTCCAGGCCGCCTACTTCATCATCGGCATCCGCGCCGCCGGCCTGGCCGCCGGCCCGATGACCGGCCTGGACTTCGCCGGCGTGCAGAAGGAGTTCCTGGACGCCGACCACACCCCGCTGATGGTCGTCAACATCGGCAAGCCGGGCGAGGACGCCTGGTTCCCGCGCTCCCCGCGCCTGGAGTTCGACCAGGTCGTCACCACCGTCTGAGCCCGCCGGGCCGCCCGCGAGGGCAGCCGCGGGCACCGCGTACGGCGAGAGGCCGCCCGCCCCGGGATCCGGGGCGGGCGGCCTCTCGCGTCGGTCGTGCGCACGGGTCCCGCCGCGGCCGCTACGGGGTCTGCGGCCCCTGCTTGAACTCCAGCGCCGCCGCCATCGCGCCCAGCCCCTCATAGGAGGCCGTGCCGGTCACCACGGTGACGTAGCCCTGCTCCTGCCGGACCAGCGCGTCGTACTTCTCGCCGTCCCAGCGCTCCCACGCCCGGTCGCCGACCTGCTGGGTCTGCCCGGTGGCCTTCGCCTGCTGGGTGAGCTTGGCCACGTTCTTGGCGGAGGCGTCGGTGGACTGCTCCACGGCGACGTACTGCCTGTCCGGGTCCTGGAAGCCCAGGTGCCAGGCGTGCGCGTTCTTGCGCTCGAAGGTCACCGAGGTGGCCCTCCACTGCTCGGGAAGGCCCACCGGGGCCGCCACCGGGTACGGCGCCGCGCGCCGGGCCGTGATGGTCTCCACCCGGTAGTCCACCGTGCGCGTCGGGTCGGCGTCCTCGTCGTGGGGGACGAACATGTAGATGCCCGCCACGACCACGCCGATCACCGCCAGCGACCGGACCATGTCCCAGACCGTCTGCTTGCCTTTCATACCTGCCACGGCACCATCGTCCCGCATCGTCCTGGGCGATCACCGCCGGGGTGGGCGTGGCGGCGGTGGCGGCTCCCGCGGCGGGGCGCCGCGATGTCCGCTCAGCCGTACGGGCGCACCGATATTCCGCTCATACGTGACCCGGTCTGCTCAATATGTCGATGAACCGATAGAGTTCCAGCACCCTCACATCCCGGCCGTCGTCGTACAGAAAGGTGCGCTCCGATGACCGAGCACAACCTGCCGCCCCAGCTCGAAGTCGCTCCCGATTCGCCTGACCGCAACCTCGCCCTGGAACTCGTACGGGTCACCGAGGCCGCGGCCCTCGCCGCGGGCCGGTGGGTCGGCCGCGGCGACAAGATCGGCGCCGACGGTGCCGCGGTCAACGCGATGCGCACCCTGATCTCCACCGTCTCGATGAACGGCGTCGTCGTCATCGGCGAGGGCGAGAAGGACGAAGCGCCGATGCTCTTCAACGGCGAGCACGTCGGCGACGGCACCGGCGCCGAGGTCGACATCGCCGTGGACCCGATCGACGGCACCACGCTCAACGCCAAGGGCATGCCCAACGCCATCGCCGTCCTGGCCGCCGCCGACCGCGGCACCATGTTCGACCCGTCCGCGGTCTTCTACATGGACAAGCTGGTCACGGGCCCGGAGGCCGCTGACTTCGTCGACATCAACGCCCCCGTCTCGGTGAACATCCGCCGCGTCGCCAAGGCCAAGAGCATCGCCCCCGAGGACGTCACGGTCGTCATCCTGGACCGCCCCCGTCACGAGGGCATCGTCAGGGAGATCCGCGAGACCGGCGCCCGGATCAAGTTCATCTCCGACGGCGACGTCGCCGGCTCGGTCATGGCGGTCCGCGAGGGTACGGGCGTCGACCTGCTCATGGGCATCGGCGGCACCCCCGAGGGCATCATCTCGGCCTGCGCCATAAAGTGCCTCGGCGGCGTCATCCAGGGCAAGCTGTGGCCCAAGGACGAGGCGGAGCGCCAGAAGGCGATCGACGCGGGCCACGACCTGGACCGCGTCCTGACCACGAACGACCTGGTGTCCGGCGAGAACGTCTTCTTCGTCGCCACCGGCATCACGGACGGCGAGCTGCTGCGCGGCGTCCACTACCGCTCGGAGACCGCGACCACGTCCTCGCTGGTCATGCGGTCGAAGTCGGGCACGATCCGGCAGATCGACTCCACGCACCGCCTGTCGAAGCTGCGCGCCTACAGCGACATCGACTTCGACCGCGCCCAGTAGGAGCGGTCCGGCCGTCGACGGCACGGCGAAGGGGCGGTCCCTGTGCGGGGGACCGCCCCTTCGGCGTGCCGTGTCCGCGGCGGGGTGCCGCGGTGCGGTGCCGGGGTGCGGTGCCGGGGTGCCGCGCGCCGCGCCGGTCAGCCCGCCGCGGCGACCTGGCCGGGCGCACCCGCGCCGGGAAGCAGCTCGGCGGCCCGGCGCCGCCTGCGCCCCAGCACCACGCGGCGCTCGGCGGCGGTGAGCCCGCCCCAGACCCCGTACGGCTCGGGCTGGAGCAGGGCGTGCTCCCGGCAGGCGACCATCACGGGGCAGCGCGCGCAGACCCTTTTGGCGGCCTCCTCGCGGGCGAGCCGGGCCGCGGTCGGCTCCTTGGACGGTGCGAAGAAGAGTCCCGCCTCATCCCTGCGGCAGACGGCCTCGGCGTGCCATGGGCCGTCCTCTTCCCTGGCCGGAACCCGCGGCTTCGGCACGGCGGCCGGACGCGTCTGAAGACTCTGGACGGCGGCTGCCTGCAGGGACTGATGCGGCGGATGCGGCACGGTCTACTCCTGACGACGTATACGCGAGCGAGAGACGATGCACCAGTCCCTACCCGCTGCGCGTGCCGCTAAGCCCCGTGCGCCACCGGGGCGGACCGGTTCGTCCGAAACCGGACGCCGCCCGGTCGGATTCAGTCCCGGCGCTCGCGGAGCTTCGCCGCCAGGTCGACCAGGCGGGAGCCGCGCCGGGGGCGGGCCTCGATGTTGCCGAGCAGGGCGAAGCCGCGGACGATCACCACGGGGGCCTGCGGGTCGGCGGCGAGGCCCTCGCCGCGCACTTCGAAGTTGCCGAGGACGCCGCTGCCGTAGCCGCGCAGGGTGACGTTCTCGGGGACGAGGACCTCGACGTTGCCCAGGACGCTGGCGACGGTGATCTCGGTGACCTGCTGCTCGAAGACGGCTTCGGTGAGGTCGATCGTGACGTCGCCCATGACCGAGACCGCACGGGTGCGGGCGCCGGGGCGCCAGCGGCCCTTGCGGGCCGAGCTGCTGCACACCGCGACCACCGTCTCGACGGGTCCGGCGGCCGGCGGGGGCGCCACGGCGGGCGCGACGGCCGGCCGGTGCCCGGCGGCCGCCGGGAGGTCGCGTACCAGGACGTCCAGCTCCCCGACCGTCTTGACGGCGTACAGGGCGTCCAGGCGCTCGGCGTGCTCCTCGGAGCTCAGCCGGCCCTCCGCGAGGGCGTCCGAGAGGATCTGCGCGATCCGGTCCCGGTCGGCGTCGGAGGCGCGCAGTCCGGAGGGCCCGGCGGCGGGCGCGGGGGCAGGGGCGGCGGAGTGCTTTTCCAGGTCCACGCCGCCAGCATAGCGAAACACGATAGATCGCGATAGCGCTGGGTGAGCCTTACCTCACAGACACAGTCGGCGCGAGAGGTCCTACGCTGGACAGTCGCGCTGCCAATTGGTCGCCAGCGCTGTCCGCCGAGTGAGGAATGGCTACCCAAATGCCGGAGTTCGCGTACACCGACCTGCTGCCCCTGGGCGAGGACACCACCCCTTACCGGCTGGTGACCTCGGAGGGCGTCTCGACGTTCGAGGCCGACGGCCGTACGTTCCTCAAGGTCGAGCCCGAGGCGCTGCGCACGCTCGCCGCGGAGGCCATCCACGACATCCAGCACTTCCTGCGCCCCGCGCACCTGGCGCAGCTCCGCCGGATCATCGACGACCCGGAGGCGAGCTCGAACGACAAGTTCGTCGCGCTCGACCTCCTGAAGAACGCGAACATCGCGGCGGCCGGGGTCCTGCCGATGTGCCAGGACACGGGCACGGCCATCGTCATGGGCAAGCGCGGCCAGAACGTGCTGACCGGGGGCGGCGACGAGGCGGCGCTCTCGCGCGGCATCTACGACGCGTACACGAAGCTGAACCTGCGCTACTCGCAGATGGCCCCGCTGACCATGTGGGAGGAGAAGAACACCGGCTCGAACCTGCCCGCGCAGATCGAGCTGTACGCGACCGACGGCGGCGCGTACAAGTTCCTCTTCATGGCCAAGGGCGGCGGCTCCGCCAACAAGTCCTTCCTCTACCAGGAGACGAAGGCGGTCCTCAACGAGGCCTCCATGATGAAGTTCCTGGAGGAGAAGATCCGCTCGCTCGGTACGGCGGCCTGCCCGCCGTACCACCTGGCGATCGTGGTCGGCGGCACCTCGGCCGAGCACGCCCTGAAGACCGCCAAGTACGCCTCCGCGCACTACCTGGACGAGCTCCCGACCGAGGGCTCCCCCCTCGGCCACGGCTTCCGCGACCTGGACCTGGAGCAGCAGGTCTTCGAACTGACCCAGAAGATCGGCATCGGCGCGCAGTTCGGCGGCAAGTACTTCTGCCACGACGTCCGCGTCGTGCGCCTCCCCCGCCACGGCGCCTCCCTGCCCGTCGCGATCGCCGTCTCCTGCTCGGCGGACCGCCAGGCGGTCGCGAAGATCACCGCCGAGGGCGTCTTCCTGGAGCAGCTGGAGACGGACCCGGCGCGGTTCCTGCCGGAGACCGAGGACGCGCACCTCGACGAGTCCGCGGACGTGGTGCGGATCGACCTGAACCAGCCGATGGACGAGATCCTGGCGACCCTGACCAAGCACCCGGTCAAGACCCGGCTGTCCCTGACCGGACCGCTGGTCGTGGCCCGCGACATCGCGCACGCCAAGATCAAGGAGCGGCTGGACGCGGGCGAGGGCATGCCGCAGTACCTCAAGGACCACCCGGTGTACTACGCCGGCCCGGCGAAGACCCCCGAGGGCTACGCCTCCGGCTCCTTCGGCCCGACCACGGCCGGCCGCATGGACAGCTACGTCGAGCAGTTCCAGGCGGCGGGCGGCTCGAAGGTCATGCTGGCCAAGGGCAACCGCTCGCAGCAGGTGACGGACGCGTGCGGCGCGCACGGCGGCTTCTACCTCGGCTCGATCGGCGGTCCGGCGGCGCGCCTGGCGCAGGACTGCATCAAGAAGGTCGAGGTCCTGGAGTACGAGGAGCTCGGCATGGAGGCGGTCTGGAAGATCGAGGTCGAGGACTTCCCGGCGTTCATCGTCGTCGACGACAAGGGCAACGACTTCTTCCAGAACCCGGCCCCGGAGCCGACGTTCACCCACATCCCGGTGCGCCAGGGGTCGCAGCTGTCGTAGTGCCTCCGCCCGGGCCCGTGGCCCGGGGGACCGAGGGCCCCTCCCCCGTGCGGGGGAGGGGCCCTCGCGCATGTCGCCCGATGGGCAGATGCCCTGCCGGCGGGCCGCGACGAGGCTGTTCCCGTCACTGGAAACAGCCTTCTCTCACCGGGAGTTCACCATGAGGAACCGTACGCGGACCCTTGCCCTGGCCGGCTCCGCCGCCCTGGCCGCGACGCTGGTCGCCGCCGCTCCGGCCCCCGCCACGCCCACCGCGCACAAGCCCGCCTCGGTGCACGGCGGCGGGACGGTCTCGTACCCGTACGTGCCCGCGGACCACGACATCCGCTTCACCGTCGACGCCGAGGCCGCCCCCTGGAGCAGGCCCTTCCCGGCTCCGGGCGGGGAGCAGGGGATGCCGGTCGACGCGCGCGGCAAGGTGACCGTCTTCCACGCCATGCCCGACCAGAACTTCACCGGCGTCGCCGAGGCGGAGGTGGACTGCATGGTCACCGGCGGCAGGACCGCCACGGTGACCGCGGTGGTCATCTCCTCGAACGTCGGCTGGGAGGGCAAGCGGATCGGGATCAGCGTCCAGGACGGCGAGCGCGGGGCCCCGGACCGGGTCGGCTTCTCCTGGGGCATCGCCAACGTCGACGTGAAGGCCGACGGATCCGCCTCCGCGGCCCCCGTGGGCACCTGCATGGCCCCGGCCCCCTTCACGGAGGTCGTCAAGGGCGGCTTCAAGGTGACCCCCGCCCCGCTGGCCCCGCGCCCGGCGCGTCCTGGGGCCACCGGTTAACGTCGGGGTCACAGGCCCGCACCCGGCCGTTCACCCCGGTTCGCAAGGATCCCCGCATGGCACCGACGCTCTCGTCCCCCCGCACCGCCCGCGCCGTCCGGGTGGTCGCGCACCGCGGGGCCTCGCACGAGCACCCCGAGCACACCATCGAGGCCTACCGGAAGGCCATCGCCGACGGGGCCGACGCCCTGGAGTGCGATGTGCGCCTCAGCGGCGACGGGCGGCTGGTGTGCGTGCACGACCGGACGGTGGAACGGACCTCCGACGGGCGGGGCGTGGTCTCCGCGATGACGTACGAGGAGCTGTCGGCGTTCGACTTCGGCGGCTGGAAGGGCGAGGAGCACCGCGGCGCGCGGGTGCTGCTCTTCGAGGACCTGCTCAGGGAGGCCCTGGCGGCGGACCGGCCCGTGGGGCTGGCCGTGGAGACCAAGCACCCCACCCGGGCCGGCGGCCGGCTGGAGGCCGAGCTGGTGCGGGTCCTGAAGGAGCACGGGCTCGCCGACGGCTCCGACGGCCGCGTCGAGGTGATGAGCTTCTCCCGCGGCGCGCTGATGCGGATGCACCGGCTGGCACCCGGTCTGCCCGCCGTGTACCTGATCGAGCGGAGCCTGCGGCCCCCGCGCCCGCCGTTCGCGGGGCACGCGGGTCCCGGTATCGACCTGGTGCGCAGGGATCCGGGGCTGGTGGGGCGGCTGAGGGCGCAGGGGCTGCGGGTGCGGGTGTGGACCGTGGACGAGCCCGAGGACGTGGAGCTGTGCGTACGGCTCGGGGTGGAGACGATCATCACCAACCGGCCCCGTCTGGTCCGGGAGCAGCTGGAAGCGCTGTGACGGCGTCGCGCCCCTCCCCCGACGTGGGAACACCCGGCCGGGTTCGGTCCGGCCGGGTGCGGGGGGTCGGTGGGGGTGAGGGGGCGGGGGGTTACACGAAGCGCTGGTTCGCCGAGCCGTTGCAGGGCTGGAGGCGCAGCTGCTCGTGGGCGGCGGGGACCGTCAGGCACATGCCGGGGGCGGCGGCGGGGCGCAGGGTGGCGCCGTCGCGGACGAACTGCTGGTTGGCGCCGCCGTGGCAGTTGTAGAGGATCAGGCCGGTGCCGGCGCCGTAGTTGGCTCCGGGGGCGTCCAGGCAGCGGTCGTGGGTGAGCTCGATGTGGAGGGACTTCTTCGAGGAGTCGTACCACCAGCCCTGGTTGCGGCCGCCGTGGCAGTCCCAGCCCACCACCTTGGTGTCGTTGGCGCTGGCGCCGCCGAAGGAGTCGAGGCAGTTGCCGGTGGCCTCGTTCTTCAGGGGCCGGTAGAGGGAGTCCCAGGCTCCGGGCTGGAGGACGGGCGTGCCGGTGCTCGCGGGGTCGGCGCAGGAGGCCTCGCGCAGGCCGGAGGAGTAGAGCTGGGTCAGGCAGGACGCGAAGGCGCCGTGGCCGCGGTAGTTGGGGTGGAAGGACTGGCGGGCGGTGTTCTCATCCCACGGGAAGTGGTCCCCGAGGTCCAGGTAGAGCCCGCGGGCCCAGGCGTCCTCCATGCAGACCTCGTGGCCGTGGAAGAGCCGGGAGTTGTCCAGGTAGACGGCGCCGGAGGCCAGGGCGGCGGCGCGCATGCCCTTCTCGAAGGCGGGGACGGCGTGGTTGCGGCCCCAGGTGGCGTCGGAGTCGTAGCCCGCGCAGCCGCCGGGGAGCTTGCCGGGGAAGCTGGGGTTGTCGTTGAAGTCGGGGCCGATGGGGCTGGGGTAGCCCATCAGGACCAGCTTGTAGTCGGAGTCGGCGTAGCCCGCGTCGCGCATGACCGTCTTGAGGTCGGCGACGGTCGCCTCGACCTTGGGCTTGAGCCCGTCGACGCGCGCCTGCCAGCCGGGGGCGTACTTGGGCTCACAGGTGCCCTGGCTGAGCACCCAGCGGGTGACGCAGTCGGTCATGACGGGGCCGAACTGGAGGTCGTCGTTGGCGCCGGCGACCAGCACCACCATCTTGATCCTGGTGTTGCGGGCCTTGATGGCGAGGCTGTCGCTCTGCACCAGCTCGTCGGCGTACTGCTTGCTGCCGCCGATGCGGATGTTGCCGGTGTAGCCGCCGGAGCAGGCGACGTTGAAGGTCAGGTCGGCGGGGATGCCGGTGCGGTGGATGGCCGCGTCGGGTGAGCGGTGGCACTGGTTGGACGAGGTGTTGGTGGCGGGGTCGTAGTTGCCGACGCCCTCGCCGGAGATCTCGCTGTCGCCGAGGGAGATCAGGCCGGTCTTGCGCTCGGCCGGCGGCCGGACGGCCGGGTCCCCGTAGATCCTGGTGGCCTCGGCGGCGCGGATGGCCTCCAGTTCCGGCGGGAGGGGGGTGATCGAGCCGGACGCGGCGGGGGCCGCCTGGGCCATGGGGGTGATGGCGGTGACGCCCCCGAGGGCGGCCGCGAACGCCGCGACGGCGGCGAAGGTAGATCTGAGCCTGGGTTTCGTACGGGCACGTGCCATGAACGCCTCCCCGATATCGGTGTTACCACCGGTATTTACTGGCCGGTAGGGGAGATGGGAACAGTTCGAACAAGACAATTGCTCAAGTTTTTGAGGAGGCTACGAAGATGACTGACGATCAGCAGCCGCAGGACTTCCGGACCGAGCACGACTCCATGGGAGAGGTACGGGTCCCCGCGCACGCCAAGTGGCGCGCGCAGACCCAGCGCGCGGTGGAGAACTTCCCGCTCTCCGGACAGCGCCTCGAGCGCGCCCACATCGAGGCCCTCGCCCGGATCAAGGCCGCCGCGGCCCACGTCAACGCCAGGCTCGGGGTGGTGGACGAGGACGTGGCGCGGGCGATCGGCTCCGCCGCCGCCGAGGTCGCCGAGGGGCGCTGGGACGAGCACTTCCCGGTCGACGTGTTCCAGACCGGGTCGGGGACCTCGTCCAACATGAACACCAACGAGGTGATCGCCACCCTGGCCACCGAGCGGCTCGGGCGCGAGGTCCACCCCAACGACCACGTGAACGCCTCGCAGAGCTCCAACGACGTCTTCCCCTCGTCGATCCACATCGCCGCCACCGCCGCCGTCGCCCGCGAGCTGGTCCCGGGCCTGGAGCACCTCGCGGAGGCCCTGGAGCGCAAGGCCGAGGAGTTCGCCGGCGTGGTCAAGGCCGGGCGCACCCACCTGATGGACGCCACCCCGGTGACCCTGGGCCAGGAGTTCGGCGGGTACGCCGCCCAGGTCCGCTACGGCGTCGAACGGCTGCGGGCCGCCCTGCCGCGGCTGGCCGAACTGCCGCTGGGCGGTACGGCGGTGGGCACCGGCATCAACACCCCGCCCGGATTCTCGGCCGCCGTGATCGCCGAGGTCGCCCGGGCCACGGGGTTGCCGCTGACCGAGGCCCGCAACCACTTCGAGGCCCAGGGGGCGCGGGACGCGCTGGTGGAGACCTCGGGGGTGCTCCGTACGATCGCCGTCTCGCTCACCAAGATCTGCAACGACCTGCGCTGGATGGCCTCCGGTCCGCGCACCGGATTGGCCGAAATCAATCTGCCGGATCTCCAGCCGGGGTCCTCGATCATGCCCGGGAAGGTCAATCCGGTCGTCCCCGAGGCCGTACTGATGATCGCCGCGCAGGTGATGGGGAACGACGCGACGGTCGCCGTGGCGGGCGCCGCCGGCAACTTCGAGCTCAACGTGATGCTCCCGGTCATGGCCCGGAACCTGCTGGAATCGGTCCGGCTGCTCGGCAACGGGAGCCGGCTGCTGGCCGACCGCACCGTGGACGGGATCACCGCCAACGCCGAGCGGGCCAGGGAGTACGCCGAGTCCTCGCCCTCGGTGGTGACCCCGCTCAACCGGTACATCGGGTACGAGGAGGCCGCCAAGGTGGCCAAGCGGGCGCTCGCCGAGCGGAAGACGATCAGGGAGGTCGTCCTGGAGTCCGGCTACGTCGACCGGGGGGCGCTCACCCTCGCGCAGTTGGACGAGGCGCTCGACGTCCTGCGGATGACGCGCCCTTGAGACCGGTTCCGGACAGGGGCCGAATCCGGTCGTTTACCGTCCCCGGCCCCCTCCGTGACCTGCACCGCAGCATCTCGCGGGACCGCCGACCTAAGATCTGCGCATGACAGGTACCTACGGGCCCGGGGGGGACGCGGCGCGTCCCGCCGCGCGTGGCGGGACGCGGGAGAAGCACTGGGCGCCCGGGGAGCAGATCCTCTGGCGCTACCGCGGCCACGCCCCGGGGCCGGACGGCGGGTTCCACATCGCCCGCCCGGTGACGGTGGTGCGGGACACCGACGACCTGCTCGCCGTATGGATGGCGCCCGGCACCGAATGCGTCCGGCCGGTACTGGCCGACGGCACTCCGGTGCACCGGGAGCCGCTCGCCACCCGGTACACCGCGCCGCGCACCACCGCGCGCTCGCGCTGGTTCGGCGGCGGCGTGCTCAAGCTGGCCCGGCCCGGGGAGCCGTGGTCGGTCTGGCTGTTCTGGGACGGCGACTGGCACCTGAAGAACTGGTACGTGAACCTCGAGGAGCCGCGCACCCGGTGGGCCGGCGGGGTGGACTCCGTGGACCACTTCCTCGACATCGCGGTCTACCCGGACCGCAGCTGGAAGTGGCTGGACGAGGACGAGTTCGCGCAGGCGCAGCGGATCGGCCTGATGGACCAGCGGCAGGCGCGCCGCGTGGTGGACGCGGGGCGCGCGGCGGTGGAGGTCGTCAAGGCCTGGGGGGCTCCGTTCTGCGACGGATGGCAGGACTGGAGGCCCGATCCGGCCTGGGGAGTTCCGGTTCTGCCCGAGGACTGGGACCGCACCCCGGCGCATATGACCTCATGAGACCCTTGATGCGCCCCCGGGGTTCAAACGTAGGATCGTCCTCCGCCGGTCGTACGCGGGGGGCCCGGCCGGTCCCGCGCCCGTAAATGACCTGCGGCGACCGGGACTTGACCGGAGGTCGACGCGAGCGAAAGGTAACGAGCGGGACGCGGTACCCGGGGGTGGTGGTGCCCCCGCCGCTGAGCGGGTATACCGCGACTGACCGAGTTGAGTGCAGCGCACATCGAGCGCAAACGGACGGAATTCCACGCGTGACGGAGTACCCCACCTCCCAGGAGGGCCCGCAGCCCACCGTCGCCTCCGGCGGAGGTACGGATGAGCTCGGCCACGGCAAGGCCCCCATCGCGGCCGCCGAGGCCGTACGCACGCATGCCGACTTCCCGCGCCCGCGCGGCACCACCGGCGAGGGCGCCGGGCACGCCCCGGCGGACACCGCCCCGGCCGCCGCGCGCGACCGCGACGGCGAGGCCGCGCGCAACGCGGGCCGGCGCATCCCGGCCGGCGGGCAGGCGGACGGGACCCCGGGCGACCCGGCCGCCGCCGCGGCGACGGCCGTACGGGCGCTCCCGGGCACCGGCTCCGCCACGGGCACCGGATCCGGCCCGGGCGAGGCCGGCGTGGCACGGCGCGAGGGCGACCGGCTGCGCTTCGTCGGCGCCGCCACGCGCCGGATCGCGCGCGGCATCGACCTCGACGAGATCGTCCTCGGCCTGTGCCGGGCGACCGTGCCGACCTTCTCCGACGCCATCCTCGTCTACCTGCGCGACCCGCTGCCCGTCGGCGACGAACGGCCCGCCGGCCCGGTCGTCTTAAGGCTGCGCCGCACCGACCGGCTCCGGCCGATCGACGACCTGACCGACGCCGCCGAGGGCGCGGGCGGCGGCGGGGCCGACGGCGAACTCGACTTCAGCCAGCTGCCGTTGGTCGGCCCGCAGGGCGACCTGCCCGCGGCCGAGCTGTGCGAGATCCGCCCCGGCGGGGCCCTCGCCGAAGTCCTGCGCGGCGTACGGCCCGTCTTCGGGTCGGCCGCCGGGGCCAAGGACGCGCTCCCGGAGCTGCTGGGCGCCGACCACCCCGTGCCCCGCGGCCAGCGGGCCATCCTGGCCCCGCTGCGGGGCCGCCGGCGCGTGATCGGCGCGGCGGTCTTCCTGCGCACCCCGGACCGGGACGCCTTCGAGCAGAACGACCTGCTCGTCGCCGCCCAGCTGGCCACGCACACCGCGCTCGGCATCGACAAGGCGGTGCTCTACGGGCGCGAGGCGTACATCGCCGACGAGCTCCAGCGCACCATGCTGCCCGACGGCCTCCCCCAGCCCACCGGGGTCCGCCTGGCCTCCCGCTACCTGCCCGCCGCCGAGACGGCCCGGGTGGGCGGTGACTGGTACGACGCCATACCGCTGCCCGGCAGCCGCGTCGCGCTGGTCGTCGGTGACGTCATGGGCCACTCCATGACCTCGGCGGCGATCATGGGCCAGCTGCGCACCACCGCGCAGACGCTGGCCCAGCTGGACCTGCCCCCGGCCGAGGTGCTGCACCATCTGGACGAGCAGGCCCAGCGGCTGGGCTCCGACCGCATGGCCACCTGCCTGTACGCGGTCTACGACCCCGTCTCGCACCGCATCACCATCGCCAACGCCGGCCATCCGCCGCCGGTGCTGCTGCACCTGGGCGGCCGCGCCGAGGTGCTGCGCGTCCCCCCGGGTGCCCCCATCGGGGTCGGCGGCGTGGACTTCGAGGCCGTGGAGCTGGACGCCCCGGCCGGGGCCACCCTGCTGCTGTACACGGACGGGCTGGTGGAGTCCCGGCTGCGGGACGTGTGGACGGGCATCGAGCAGCTGCGCGAGCGCCTCGCCGCCACCGCGCAGCTCACCGGGCTGGACCACTCGCCTCCGCTGGAGGCCCTCTGCGACGACGTGCTGGACATGCTGGGACCGGGCGACCGGGACGACGACATCGCACTGCTGGCGGCCCGCTTCGAGGGGATCGCGCCCAGCGACGTGGCGTACTGGTTCCTCGACCCGGAGGAGACCGCTCCGGGCCGGGCGCGCCGGTTCGCCCGGCGGGCGCTGGCCCGCTGGGACCTGGAGGAGCTGAGCGATTCGCTGGAGCTGCTGGTCAGCGAGGTGGTCACCAATGCCGTCCGGTACGCCGAGCGGCCGGTGACGCTGCGCCTGCTGCGTACGGACGTGCTGCGCTGCGAGGTCGGCGACGACTCCCCGCAGTTGCCGCGCCAGCGGCGGGCCCGGGAGACCGACGAGGGCGGGCGCGGCCTGTTCCTGGTCAACCGCCTCGCCCGGCGGTGGGGCGCGACCCGTCTGAGCAGCGGGAAGGTGGTCTGGTTCGAGCTCCCGCTGCCGGGGACGCACGAGCGGGCCTGACGGTCAGGAGTACGCGGAAACGACGGCGGCCCCGCAGCGTGATCGCTGCGGGGCCGCGGCCGTACGTGCCCGGACCTAGCGGTCCAGCAGGATCGGCGGCGTCGGGTCCTTCGTCGGCGGCGTCGGCTTCTGCGTCGGCGGCGTCGGCTTCTGGGTGGGCGGCGTCGGGTTCTGCGTCGGCGGCGTCGGCTTGCCGGAGCTGGCCGACGGGTCCGGGGTGCCGGACGGGCGGGTGCCGGAGCTGGTCGGCGTCGGGGAGGCGGAGCCGGTGGGAGTGGCCGTCGGGCTGGCGGTGCGGGCGGGCGGCGGGGTGCCCATCTTGGCGTCCGACAGGTCGAACTGGCCGGTGGTCTGGCCCTTGAGCGCGGCCGTGGTGTACGCCTGCCAGATCTGCGCGGGGAAGCTGGAGCCGCCCGCGCGGCCCTTGCCGGCGGTACCGGTCAGGGTGACCTGGCCGTGCGTGTTGGGGTCCTCGCCGAACATCGCGACGACGGTGACCAGCTCGGGGGTGTAGCCGGTGAACCAGGCGGCCACGTTGGACTCGGTGGTACCGGTCTTGCCTGCGGCCTCGTAGACGGAGCTGCGCACGGCCTTGCCGGAGCCCTCCTCGACGACGCCGGTGAGGACCTTGGTCACGGTGTCGGCGGTGGTGCTGGTGAGCACCTGGGAGCCGATGGGCGTGACGGGCTTGAACTCGCCGTCCTTGTGCTCGGCCTTCTTGATGATGGTCGGGGTGACCTTCTTGCCGTGGTTGTCGAGGGTGGCGTAGACGGCGGCCATCTCGACGGTGTTGGCGCTCATCGTGCCGAGCGACATGGCGGGCTTGTCGGCCGGCCAGCCGTCGCGGTCGACCATGCCCATGGAGAGCGCGGTCTTCTTCACGGCCGACGGCTTGGCGTCCACGATCATCTGGGCGTACACGGAGTTCACGGAGGAGTTGGTGGCCTCCTGGACCGTGAGCATCGGGTCGCCGTAGTTCTCGTTGTCCTGGTTCTGCGGGGCGAACGGGGTGTCGCTGCCGACCACGGGACGCTTGCTGGTGCCGTCGTACAGGGCGTTCGGGGTGATCGGACGCCCGTCCTGGGTCTTCGCCCCGTTCTCCAGGGCGGCGGCCAGCACGATCGGCTTGAAGGTGGAGCCCGGCTGGTAGTCGGTGCGCAGGGCGTTGCTCGCGGACTTCTCGGTCAGGCCGACGCCGCCGTACATCGCGACGATGTAGCCGGTCTTGGCGTCCACGGAGGTGGCGCCCGCCTGGACGGACTGGTCCTGGGGCCGGTCCTTGGTGTTCTTGCGCTCCAGCTTGGACTCCAGCTCGTCCTGGACGGCCTTCTCCAGAGCGGCCTGCTTCTTCTTGTCGATGGCGAGGGTGATCGTCCAGCCGCCGGCGGCTATCTCGGAGTCCTTGATGCCCTGCCGGTTCATCTCGACCTCGGCGGCCTGGATGAGGTAGCCCTTCTGCCCGTCCATGCCCGGACGCGCCTTGGGCTTGATCGGCTCCTGGAACTTCAGGGTCTCGCGCTTGGCCTTGTCCAGCTTGCCCATCTCGACCATGTTGTCGAGGACGGCGTTGAAGCGGATCATGACCAGCCGCTTGCCGTTGGGGCCCGCGGTGGCCCAGTCGTACTGGCTGGGGGCCTGGATGACGGCGGCGAGGTACGCGCCCTGCTCCAGGGTCAGCTTGTCGGAGTCGACTCCGTAGTAGGCCTGGGCGGCGGCCTGGATGCCGTAGGCGTTGCGGCCGTAGAAGTTGGTGTTCAGGTAACCGGCGAGGATGTCGTCCTTCTCCATGCGCTGGTCGACCTTGAGGGAGATGATCAGCTCCCGCAGCTTGCGGGTCGGCGACTGGTCCTGGGTCAGGTAGTAGTTCTTGACGTACTGCTGGGTGATCGTCGAACCACCGGCCGTGCCCTTGCCGCGGACCGTGTTGGCGAGGCCCCGGGCCACGCCCATCACGTCGACGCCGCGGTCCTGGTAGAAGGTCTTGTTCTCGATGGCGATGAACGCCGTCCGGACGTCCTCCGGGACCTTGTCGATCGGGACGATCTCGCGGTTCATGTCGCCGGTGCGGGCCATGATCGAGCCGTCGGCGTACTTGTACGTGTTGCTCTGGAGCGTCGCGGTCTTGTTCGGGTCGTTCGGCTCGTCCACGGAGAAGTAGAGGATGACCGCCGCGATCACCAGCAGGAGTATGCCGCCGAGGAAAGTCCCGAGGAGCGTCTTCCAGTTGAGGAAGCGGCGTATGCCGCTGCGCTTCCCGGTCGCCTTGCCCGTGCGCCCGCCGGCGCGCCCGCTCGGCGCTTTCCGCGCACCGCGTTGCTGCTGCGCCCGTCGCGCATCTGCTCGGCCCATCGCTCCCGCTCCGCTCGATTACCCCCCCGACGTCAGCTCAGAAAACTAACACCGCAGGCTGTGACAAAGTTTGATCAATTCAGATCAATACCGGTCAATTCGGACGTGAGAATCAGCACCCACTCCGATGGAACCGACGCCCACGATGCCGGAAGGGTTGCGGTGTCCGCAAAAACTGATATCACTTTGATAGGGAATCACGGTCGACGACGACCGGACCTAACGGAACAATCGGGGGCATTCCATGACGACCGCGGCGGACACGCGACCGGCTGAAGTACGGGAGTTCACGGCGCGCAGCGTCGGCGGCGGACCGGCCCTGCTGGCCGGGCTGGCGGGGGTGGCCGGCGGAGCGGTCCTGATCGTCGTCGCCGCGGTGTCGGGGGCGACGGCCGTCAAGGCGACCCTGATTCCGCTGGGCTTCCTGCTCGTCCTCGCCTCCCTCTTCGCGATGACCGGGCTGAACACCGTGGCCCCGGGAGAGGCCCGGGTCGTCCAGCTGTTCGGCCGCTACCGGGGCACGGTCCGCACCGACGGGCTCCGCTGGGTCAACCCGCTGACCTCGCGCCAGAAGATCTCCACCCGCGTACGCAACCACGAGACGGCCGTCCTGAAGGTCAACGACGCCTACGGCAACCCGATCGAGCTGGCGTCGGTCGTGGTGTGGAAGGTCGCCGACACCGCGCGGGCCGTCTTCGAGGTCGAGGACTTCACCGAGTTCGTCGAGACGCAGACGGAGGCGGCGGTCCGGCACATCGCCATCGAGTACCCCTACGACTCCCACGACGAGGGCGGCCTGTCGCTGCGCGGCAACGCCGAGGAGATCACCGAGAAGCTCGCGGTCGAGCTGGCGACCCGGGTCGAGGCGGCGGGCGTGCAGATCATCGAGTCCCGCTTCACGCATCTCGCGTACGCTCCGGAGATCGCCTCCGCGATGCTCCAGCGCCAGCAGGCCGGAGCGGTCGTGGCGGCCCGCAAGCAGATCGTCGAGGGCGCGGTGGGCATGGTGGAGCTCGCCCTGACCCGGCTGGCCGAGGAGGAGATCGTGGACCTGGACCCGGAGCGCAAGGCCTCCATGGTCTCGAACCTGATGGTGGTGCTCTGCGGCGACCGCGCGGCCACGCCGGTCATCAACGCGGGCACCCTCTACCAGTGAGCCCCGCCGCCTCCCGCCCCGGCGGCCCCCAGGGCCAGGGGGCCGGCTCCGGTCCCGCCCCGGGCGCGGACCCCGGCCCGGCGGCGGGCGACGCCAGGGCGGGCCGGGCGGCACGGCAGGCGCGCAAACAGGTGCTCCTGCGGCTCGACCCGCAGGTCTACGACGCCCTCGCGCGCTGGGCCGGGGAGGAACTGCGCAGCGCCAACGCGCAGATCGAGTTCCTGCTGCGCCGGGCCCTGTCCGAGTCGGGCCGCCTCCCGGGCGGCGCCGCCCCGATCCCCCCGCGCGGCCGGCCCCGCAACGCACCGGATTCCTGACCGGGTCGGCCGCGCGCGCCCCGCACCGCCGCGCGGGAGGCCCTGCCCCCTGCGCACGAGAAGGCCCGTCGGCCCCGCCGACGGGCCTTCCGGCGCGTCCGGCGCCGCGAACCGCGGCCCCGGAGCCGGTGCGCCCCCGGCCCGCTCCCGGCAGGCCCCAGATCTATACACCGTGCGTATACACCCCATGTATAGTCGCCGCATGTCCATCGGCCACACCCTGCTCGGCCTCCTGGAGGCCGGCCCGCGCCACGGCTACGACCTCAAGCGCGCCTTCGACGAGACCTTCGGCCACGACCGCCCCCTCGCCTACGGGCAGGTCTACTCGACCATGTCCCGGCTCCTGAAGAACGGCCTCGTCGAGGTCGAGGGGATCGAGAGCGGCGGCGGCCCCGACCGCAAGCGGTACGCCATCACCGACGCCGGAATCACCGACGTCGAGCACTGGCTCTCCCAGCCCGAGAAGCCCGAGCCGTACCTCCAGTCGACCCTGTACACCAAGGTGGTCCTGGCGCTGCTCACCCACCGCAGCGCCGACGGGCTCCTGGACACCCAGCGCGCCGAGCACCTGCGGCTCATGCGCATCCTGACCCAGCGCAAGCGCAAGGGGGACATCGCCGACCAACTGGTCTGCGACCACGCCCTGTTCCACCTGGAGGCCGACCTGCGCTGGCTGGAGCTCACCGCCGCCCGCCTCGACCAGCTCGCCCGCGAGGTGCGCCGATGACCCCCGCCGGCACCCTGCTCTCCGCCGCCGCCCTGCACAAGGCGTACGGGCCCACCCAGGCCCTCGACGGCGCGGAGTTCTCCATCCACCCCGGTGAGGTCGTCGCCGTCATGGGGCCCTCCGGCTCCGGCAAGTCGACGCTGCTGCACTGCCTCGCCGGGATCGTCACCCCCGACTCCGGCAGCGTCACCTACGCCGGCCGCGAGCTGTCCTCGATGAACGACGCCGAACGCAGCGCCCTGCGCCGCGGCGAGTTCGGCTTCGTCTTCCAGTTCGGCCAGCTGGTCCCCGAACTGACCTGCGTCGAGAACGTGGCGCTGCCGCTGCGCCTGGCCGGGACCAGGCGCAAGGACGCGGAGCGGACCGCCCTGCGCTGGATGGAGCGGCTCCAGGTCGAGGACCTCGGGGCCAAGCGCCCCGGCGAGATCAGCGGCGGGCAGGGCCAGCGGGTGGCCGTGGCGCGGGCCCTGGTCACCGGACCGCGGGTGATCTTCGCGGACGAGCCCACGGGCGCCCTGGACTCCCTCAACGGCGAACTGGTGATGCAGCTGCTCACCGAGGCCGCCCGGTCCGCGAACGCCGCCGTCGTCCTCGTCACGCACGAGACCCGCGTCGCCGCGTACTCCGACCGCGAGATCGTCATGCGCGACGGCCGCTCCCGCGACATGGAGCGGATCGTATGAGCACTCCCGGCACGGCCCGGGCATGGGCCCGGGACCTCGCGATGGGCGCCCGGTTCGCCCTCGGCGGCGGGCGCGAGGGGTGGACGCGCACCCTGCTCAGCGGAGTGGGCGTCGGCCTCGGCGTCGCGCTGCTGCTGATCAGCACGGCGGTCCCCGGCGCGCTCGCCGCCCGCAAGGAGCGCGCCGACGCCCGCTCCACGCTGTCCGCCCCGACGGCCGCGGCGCCGGGCCGGGACACCCTGCTGATCGGCAGGGCCGACATGACCTACCGCGGCCAGGACATCGAGGGCCGGTTGCTCCAGCCGGAGGGCCCGGACGCCCCCCTCCCGCCGGGCCTGAAGGCGTTCCCCGCCCCCGGCGAGCTGGCCGTCTCCCCCGCCCTGCGGGAGCTGCTGGGCTCCGCCGGGGGCACGCTGCTGCGCGAACGGCTCGACGGCAGGATCGGCGCCGTCATCGGCGACGCCGGTCTGACCGGTCCGGCCGAACTCACCTTCTACCGGGGCGCCGAGGGCCTCCCGGCGACCGTGCCGGGCGAGTTCCGGGTCAAGCGCGTCACCGGCTTCGCCGACGAACCGGAGCGCCGGCGTCTGAGCCCGGTGCTGATGCTCACGGTCGTGCTGACCTTCATCGCCCTGCTGATGCCGGTCGCCGTGTTCATCGCCGCGGCCGTCCGTTCCGGCGGGGAGCGGCGCGACCAGCGGCTCGCCGCGCTGCGCCTGGTCGGCGCCGACAGCCGGACGGTGCGCCGGATCGCGGCCGGGGAGGCGCTGGCCGGAGCCGCGGCTGGGCTGCTGCTCGGCTCCGCCTTCTTCCTGCTGGGACGCCGGCTGGCCGGCTCCCTCTCCATCTCCCAGCGCAGCGTCTTCCCCGCCGACCTCGTCCCCTCGCCGGGGCTGGTCGCCCTCGTGGTCCTCGCCGTGCCCGCGGCGGCCGTGGCCGTGACCCTGTTCACCCTGCGCGGGGTCGTCATCGAGCCGCTGGGCGTACTGCGGACCGCCGGGGCCGCCCGGCGCCGCGTGTGGTGGCGGCTGCTGCTGCCGCTCTGCGGGCTCGGCCTCCTCGCGCCGATGGCGGGCCGCCGCGGCGTCGGCCAGGGCCGGTTCGACCAGTGGCAGGCCGGCGGCGGCGTGGTGCTGCTGCTGGTGGGTGTCACCGCCCTGCTCCCCTGGCTGCTGGAACGTTCCGTCGGCCGACTGCGCGGCGGGGCCGTCTCCTGGCAGCTGGCCGTCCGCCGCCTCCAGGTCTCCAGCGGCCCCTCCGCCCGCCCGGCCAACGGCATCGCGGTGGCGGTCGCCGGGGCCATCGCCCTCCAGATGCTCTTCTCGGGGGTGGAGGGCGAGGTGACACGGGAGACCGGACAGGACCCCTCCCGGGCGTCCGTCTCGATCCTGCTGCACAGCGGCACCGAGTCCGGCCTCGACTCCCTCGCCGGGCAGATCTCCACGACCCCCGGCGTCGCGCGGACCGTCCCGCTGGCACGCGTGAACACCGCGCGGCAGGTCCCGAGCCCCGACGCGGTCCCGGTGACGGTCGGCACCTGCCAGGCCCTGGCCGAGGTCGCGGAGCTCGGCTCCTGCCGGGACGGCGACGTCTTCGTCCTCGGCGGCGGCCCCCTCGACGCGGCCGTCAAGCCCGGTGACCGGGCGTTCGCCGGCGACGTCCAGATCTCCCCGCAGGAGTCCGCGGCCCTGGGCGGGAAGACGGTCGAGTGGACGGTCCCGGCCGACGCCCGGACGGTCCCCGCCCGCGAGGACCCCGTGGGAGAACTCCGCACCGGTCTGCTGGCCACGCCCTCCGCCGCCCCGAAGGGCACGGGACGCGCGCAGTCCGCGCAGATCTTCGTCCAGCTCGACGAGTCCGTGCCGGACGCGCTGGAGCGGGTGCGTACCGCCGCCTTCAAGGCGGACCCCTTCGCCACGGCGATGACGCTGCGCTCCACGGCCCAGGAACGCGCCTACTCCGGCATCCGCACCGGGCTGTTCTTCGGTGCGACCGGGGTCCTGGTCCTGATCGGCACCAGCCTGCTGGTCACCCAGCTGGAGCAGCTGCGCGAGCGCAGGAGGCTGCTCAGCGCCCTGGTCGCGTTCGGGACCAAGCGCTCGACGCTGGCCCTGTCCGTGCTCTGGCAGACGGCCCTGCCGGTCGCGCTCGGCCTGCTCCTGGCGGCCTCGGCCGGCGTCGGCCTGGGCTCGGTGCTGATGCGGGTGGCCGGCTCCCCGGTCCGCGTCGACTGGTACGCGGTGCTCTCGCTGACCGGCGCCGGTGCCGCGCTGGTGGCCGCGGTCACCCTGCTGAGCCTGCCGCCGCTGCTGCGCCTGATGCGCCCGGACGGCCTGCGCACGGAGTAACCGGCGCGCCCGCCGCCGGTGCGGCCCGCCTCAGTCGGTGGGCCACACCGGCAGCGGGCGGACCGCCTCGCGCAGCGCCGCCGCGATGGCCCGGAACTCCTCCTGCCGGGCCGTCCCGCTCCGCATGGCCAGCGCGATCCGCCGCGAGGGGGCCGGCTCGGCGAAGTACCCCGTCGCCAGGTGCTCGTTGCGGGCCGTCTCCAGCCGCAGCGCGGTGCGCGGCAGCAGGGTCACCCCGAGTCCGCCCGCGACGAGCTGGACGAGCGTGGACAGCCCCGCCGCCGTGGTGGTGACGTCCGCTCCGGCCCCGCGTCCCGCCTCGCGGCAGATGTCCAGGGCCTGGTCGCGCAGGCAGTGCCCCTCGTCGAGCAACAGCAGCTGGAGGCCGCGCAGTTCCTCGCGCGGGATGTCGCGCCGCCCGGCCAGCGGGTGCTCGCGCGGCGCCAGCAGGACGAAGTCCTCGTCGAAGACCGGCAGTTCGGTGACCCCGGGCACGCCCAGGGGCACGGCGAGCAGCAGCAGGTCCAGCCGCCCGCCGGCCAGCCCCTCCAGCAGCGAGGCCGTCTGCTCCTCGTGCACCTGGAGGTCCATCCCGGGGTAGCTGCGGTGGAAGAGCCCGAGCACGGTCGGCAGCAGGTAGGGGGCCACCGTCGGGATCACCCCGAGCCGCAGCACCCCGGTGAAGGGGGCCCGTACCGCGTCGGCCTCCTCCAGCAGCCCGCCGAGCGCGTCGAGCACGCCCCGGGCCCGCACCGCGATCCGCTCCCCCGCCGGGGAGAGCAGCACCTTGCGGGTGGTGCGTTCCAGCAGCCGCACCCCGAGGGCCTCCTCCAGCGCGGACACGGCACCGGAGAGCGCGGGCTGGCTCATTCCGATGGCCGCGGCGGCGTCGCGGAAGTGCAGGTGCTCGGCGACCGCCGCGAAGGCGCGCAGCTGCGCCAGCGTCGGCTGCTTCGGTCCTCTACTACTGACAGCCACTGATAGGTACCTCCGATCACCCGCCACAAGAGTAGCTATTTCCGTAATCAATGCTGCTGTGCCAGCATGTGAGATCCGTCCAACCCCTTCGGAAAGCGCCCAAAAGGGTCACTTTCCATTCCGCAAGGAGTGAGTGTGCTCACTGTCGGTGACAAGTTCCCCGCCTACGATCTGACCGCCTGCGTCTCCCTCGAGGCCGACAAGCAGTTCGCGCAGATCGACCACAAGTCCTACGAGGGCAAGTGGCGCGTGGTGTTTTTCTGGCCTGCCGACTTCACCTTCGTCTGCCCGACCGAGATCGCCGCGTTCGGCAAGCTGAACGACGAGTTCGCCGACCGCGACGCGCAGGTCCTCGGCGTCTCCGGCGACTCCGAGTACGTCCACCACGCCTGGCGCAAGGACCACGCCGACCTGCGCGACCTGCCCTTCCCGATGCTGGCCGACGTCAAGCACGAGCTGATGCAGGCCTGCGGCGTCGAGGGCGAGGACGGCTTCGCCAAGCGCGCCGTCTTCATCGTGGACCCGAACAACGAGATCCAGTTCGCCATGGTGACCGCCGGTTCCGTGGGCCGTAACCCCAAGGAGGTCCTGCGGGTCCTCGACGCCCTGCAGACCGACGAGCTGTGCCCCTGCAACTGGAACAAGGGCGACAGCACCCTGGACGCCGGCGCCCTGCTGGCCGGTGAGTGACGGATGTCCCTCGACACCCTGAAGTCGGCCATACCGGACTTCGCCAAGGACCTGAAGCTGAACCTCGGTTCGGTCATCGGGAATCAGGACACCCTCACCCAGCAGCAGCTGTGGGGCACCGTCCTGTCCTGCGCGATCGCCGCCCGCTCCCCGCGGGTCCTGCGTGAGCTGGAGCCGGAGGCCAAGGCCGCGCTGTCCCCGGAGGCGTACACCGCCGCCAAGGCCGCCGCGGCGGTCATGGCGATGAACAACGTCTTCTACCGGACGCGCCACCTGCTCTCCGACCCGGAGTACGGCACGCTGCGCGCGGGCCTGCGGATGAACGTCATCGGCAACCCGGGCGTGGAGAAGGTCGACTTCGAGCTGTGGTCGCTCGCGGTCTCCGCGATCAACGGCTGCGGCCAGTGCCTGGACTCGCACGAGCAGGTCCTGCGCAAGGCGGGCGTCGGCCGTGAGACGGTCCAGGAGGCCTTCAAGATCGCCTCGGTGATCCAGGCCGTCGCCGTCACCCTCGACGCCGAAGCGGCCCTCGCCGCCGAGTAGTCACCCGTACGGGTATTCCTGTGCGTCACCGTGGGGGGGGGGGGGGGGGAGGGGGGGGGGGGGGGGGGGGGCTGGCGGGGGGCCGCGTGGG
>NZ_JBVHWK010000014.1:67062-168587 GCF_055569445.1 Streptomyces sp. NPDC029122
GTGCCCCCGCCGCCCCGAAGGGCGGCGGGGGCACGGCGCTTCCCGGCCGGTCGCTTCGCGCGCAGCCGGGCCATCTGGGCCCGCACGTCCTCGGCCATCGCCGCCTTCCGGCGTCCCCGTCGAGCGGTGAGCGGTCGGCCCACTCCCCTGCGAGCTCAGGCTCGCCGGTCATCCCCGGCCTCCGCGGCCGCGGCATCCACCGCCGTGGCCCCGTGCGGGCCCGGACCGGTGGGGACGGCCCCGAGCTGCCGTTCGCGCGAATAGGCCCTCAGGTAGACCACCACCGTGTTGGTGACGGCCACCAGCGGCACCGCGACGACCGCCCCGCCGATGCCCGCGATCATCCCGCCGGCCGCCACCGCGAGCACCACCGCGAGCGGGTGGACCCGTACGGCCCGGCCGAGGATGAACGGCTGGAGCACGTGCCCCTCGATCTGCTGGACCGCCAGCACCACCCCCAGCACCGCCAGGGCGATCACCGGCCCCTGGGTCACCAGCGCCACGACCACCGCGAGGGCGCCGGAGATCACGGCGCCGACGAGCGGGATGAAGGCGAACAGGAAGATGAACACGGCCAGCGGCACGGCCATCGTGACGTCGAGGAAGTACAGGCCGAGGCCGATGAACACGGCGTCGATCAGCGCGACGAGCACCGTGCCGCGCACGTACGCGGTCAGCGTGCGCCAGGCGCGCGGACCCGCGCCCGCGACCCCGGGACGGGCGGCGGCCGGGACGAGGCCCAGCACCCAGGTCCAGATGTTCTTGCCGTCGTAGAGCAGGAAGAGCGTCGAGAACATCGCGAGCAGCATGCCCGTCATCACCTCGACGAGCACCGTCACGCCCTGGAGGCCGGCGGAGGTGATCTCCTCGGTGTTGGTGCCGATGGTCTCGCTGAGGTTCTTCGCGATGTCGTTGATCTGCTTCTCGGTCACGTGGAACGGACTGTCCAGTGCCCAGGTCTTGAGCTCGTTGATGCCCTCGCGGAGGCGGTTGGAGAGGTCGTCGAGGTTCTCCATGACCTGCCAGACCACGAACCAGCCGACCAGCCCGATGACGACGAAGCCGAGGATCGCGGTGACGGCCGTGGCCAGCCCGCGCGGCAGGCCGAGCCGGCGCAGCCGCACCACGAACGGCTGGAGCATCGCGGTCACCAGCAGGGCGGCCGCGAAGGCGAGGACGACCAGGCGGACTTCGCTGATCACCCTCATCAGCACCCAGACCATCCCCGCGAGCAGCAGCAGCCGCCAGCTCGCCTCGGCGGCGACCCGCACGCCCCACGGGATGACGGTCACCGGCTCGGGCCGCTCGGCCGGCGGGACCGCCCCGGCCCCGCCGGGTGCCGCGCCGCCCGGCGCCGGCGCGGCCACGGCGGAAGCGGGCAGCGGCGCTTCACCGGCGGCCTCGGCCTCGACCTCGGCCCGCCGTTCGTGCAGGGCCGCTTCCATCCGGCTCAGCCTGCTGCCGAGCCGGCCGAGCCAGCCTGCCGTCTTCGCCATGTCGTTCCTTTCCCCCCGCCCAGCGGTGACACCTCGCACGACCGTACACGCGAGGAACCCCGCACCGTCGGACGGTGCGGGGTTCCCCGAGGTTGTGCGCGGGCCCTATGCCGAAGCTCTAGTACCAGCCGTTGGCCTGGTGGAAGCTCCAGGCGCTGCACGGGCTGCCGTAGCGCTCGTTCATGTAGCCGAGGCCCCACTTGATCTGGGTGGCCGGGTTGGTGCGCCAGTCGGAGCCGGCCGAGGCCATCTTCGAACCGGGGAGCGCCTGGACCAGACCGTAGGCCCCCGAGGAGGAGTTGACGGCCTTGTAGTTCCAGGTGGATTCCTGGTTGATGATGTTGGAGAAGCACTGGAACTGGCCCGAGGGGACCAGCTGCCGGGCGATCTCCTTGACCTGGGCGACCGTGTAGGAGCCCTGGACCGGGAAGTCACCGGCGTCGCGGGCGGCGGAGCGACTGGCGATCTCGCCCTGCTCCTCGCGCTGCTCCTTGAGCTTGGCGTCGGCCTCCGCCTTCTTCGCCTGCTCCGCCTTCTCGGCGTCCGCCTTCTTGGACTTGGCGTCCTCGGCGGCCTGGATGCGGGCGGCTTCCTCCGCCGAGCGCTTGGCGTCGGTGTCGGCGGCGTGGGCGATGCTGTCGGCCTGCTGCGCCAGGGTGCCGCTCTGGACCTGGGCCTGCTCGCCGACGGGGATGTCAGTGAGGAGAGTCGCGCCGGAAGCGGTCGTCTCGAGGTCGTTCGAGGCGGCATCGCCAGTGGCGACGCCTACGACTGCGCCGACGGTGGTGACCGCGGTGGCCGAAGCCACTGCGAACCCCCGGACCGAGATCCGGCTCACACGGTGTCCTTCCAGCAGCGTCCGCAGTGACCGCGCGGTCGCAAGAGTGCCCCCTCGACACTGGTCTCCGGGGTGATGAGGTCACTGGAGACACGGGCCCGTGGGCAACTCCCTCGCGGAGGCTGCCGGCTGAACCGGGCGGCATACGGACATCGGCTGTGGAGTTGTGGTGCGCATCCCACGGGGGATACAGGTGTGCCGTATGCGGGGCCTGACGGAAAACAGACTCTGCCGGACCTCGACGCCGCAGGGCAATTCCGCGTTGCGTGGGAAAGGTCACACCTGCGATGTCCCCGTTGTTTTCGACAAACACCTGTGCAGCAGGACGCCGCCCGGCTAGGCTCCTCCGCCTTTGCCGGACGGCGCCAACCGACCGTCCCGCTATGGGGGTTTTAGCCCCTTCCCTCCTAGAGGTTCTCCAGCATCTCCGTCACCAGTGCGGCGATCGGGGAGCGCTCGGAGCGGGTCAGCGTCACGTGGGCGAAGAGCGGATGCCCCTTCAGTTTCTCAACGACGGCGACCACTCCGTCGTACCGGCCGACCCGCAGATTGTCGCGCTGGGCCACGTCATGGGTCAGGACGACCCTCGAATTGGCCCCGATACGGGACAGAACGGTCAACAGGACGTTGCGCTCCAGGGACTGGGCCTCGTCCACGATGACGAACGCGTCGTGCAGCGAGCGGCCCCGGATGTGCGTGAGCGGCAGGACCTCCAGCATCCCGCGCCCCAGCACCTCTTCGATGACCTCGCGCCCGGCGACCGCCGAGAGGGTGTCGAAGACCGCCTGCGCCCAGGGGCTCATCTTCTCGGTCTGGTCGCCCGGCAGGTAGCCGAGTTCCTGCCCGCCCACCGCGTACAGCGGGCGGAAGACCATGACCTTCTGATGCTGCCTCCGCTCCAGCACGGCCTCCAGACCCGCGCACAGCGCCAGCGCCGACTTTCCGGTGCCGGCCCGGCCGCCCATCGAGATGATCCCGATCTCCGGGTCGAGCAGCAGGTCCAGGGCGATGCGCTGCTCGGCGCTGCGGCCGTGCAGCCCGAAGGCCTCGCGGTCGCCGCGTACGAGCTTCACGTTGCCGTCGGCCGTGACCCGGCCCAGGGCCTTGCCTCGCTCCGACTGGAGGATCAGCCCCGTGTGCACGGGCAGCTCCGCGGCCTCCGGTACGTGCAGCCGATCCTCTGAGTAGAGGAGGTCCACCTGCTCCCCGGAGAGGGCGAGATCGCTCATGCCGGTCCAGCCGGCGTCGGTGATCGCGAGTTCCGCGCGGTACTCCTCGGCGAGCAGGCCCACGGAGGAGGCCTTGATGCGCAGCGGGAGATCCTTCGAGACGACCGTGACGTCGTAGCCCTCGGCCTGGAGGTTGCGGGCGACCGCGAGGATCCGCGAGTCGTTGTCCCCGAGCCGGAAGCCCGCCGGCAGGACGCCGGGGTCGGAGTGGTTGAGCTCGACGCGCAGGCTGCCGCCCAGATCGCCCAGCGGGATGGGGGCGTCGAGGCGACCGTAGCGGACCCGGAAGTCGTCGAGCAGGCGCAGGGCCTGACGGGCGAAGTAGCCGAGTTCGGGATGGTGCCTCTTGGCCTCCAACTCGGTGATCACCACGATCGGGAGCACGACCTCGTGCTCGTCGAACCGGGAGATCGCGTTGGGGTCTGCCAGCAGGACGCTGGTGTCGAGGACATAGGTCCGCCTGTCGGGCAGGCGGCGCTTCGTGCTGGTCACCACGGAAGGACGTACCCCCTCGGAAGAGGTCGGGCCATGAAGACCGGACCGGTCATCGGCGCCAGTGCCAGGGCCGAATTCCGGCCCTCCAATCCGTCCGTGCGAACCGCACGCGCGTCCTGGTGCAAAGGGCCTCCCGGGCGGACGGCCCTGTGCCGTCCGCTGAGACTCGACACCCGTGAATCGGGCGTCGACCTGCCTGGGTTATGCCCTCGAACGAGCGCCGCCATGCCATGGCATATGACGGACGCTCGGTGAATCCCAGGTGAAGGGTTCGCGCGCGGTACGGACGGGGCCGAGGGGGCGTCAGCCGCTTCCCGTCAGGTGCCGTACCGCCGGTGGCGGGCGGCGTAGTCGCGCAGGGCGCGCAGGAAGTCGACCTTGCGGAAGGCCGGCCAGAAGACCTCGCAGAAGTAGTACTCCGAATGGGCGCTCTGCCAGAGCATGAATCCGGACAGCCGCTGCTCGCCGCTGGTGCGGATCACCAGGTCGGGGTCGGGCTGGCCGCGGGTGTAGAGGTGCTCCGCGATGTGGTCGATGTCCAGGACCTCGGCGAGCTCCTCGAAGGAGGTGCCCTTCTCGGCGTGCTCCAGGAGGAGCGAACGGACCGCGTCGGCGATCTCCTGGCGGCCGCCGTAGCCCACCGCGACGTTGACCAGTATCCCGTCGACGTCGTGGGTGGCCTGCTCGGCCTCCTTCAGCACCGTCTGGGTCCGCGCGGGCAGGATGTCCAGGTTGCCCACGTGGTGGACGCGCCAGCGGCCGTCCTCGGCGAGGCCCCGGACCGTGTTCTCGATGATGTTGAGCAGGGGCCGGAGCTCGACCTCCGGCCGGTCCAGGTTGTCCGTGGAGAGCATCCACAGGGTGACGACCTCGACGTCCGTCTCGGTGCACCAGCCGAGCATCTCGGAGATCTTGTCGGCGCCGGCCTGGTGGCCCTGCACCGTCGTGCCTCCGGACGCCTTGGCCCAGCGCCTGTTCCCGTCCAGGATGACGCCGATGTGCTTGGGCGACGCGTCATGGTCGAGGCGGCCTTCCACCCGGCGTGCATAGAGCCTGTACACCAGGTCGCGCAGCTTCACGATCTTCGAGCCCCTCCGTGCAATGCCCCCGTGCCAATTGCGGTCTCCCCCGAGTCGGCCACATTACTGCGCGCCGGGATCGGGTACCCAACTCGGTCGGTCAGACGTACGTGATAGCAAGGACATCGTGACTGATAACAATCCCTATCGGGCAGAGCCTTCGCGCTATGACTCCATGCCCTACCGGCGCACGGGCCGCAGTGGCCTCAAGCTCCCCGCGATCTCCCTCGGCCTCTGGCACAACTTCGGCGACGACCGGTCCCTGGAGTCCCAGCGGGCCATCCTGCGCCGCGCCTTCGACCTCGGCGTGACCCACTTCGACCTGGCCAACAACTACGGCCCGCCGCCCGGTTCGGCCGAGCTGAACTTCGGGAAGATCTTCGCCGGGGACTTCGCGCGGTACCGCGAGGAGCTGGTGCTCTCCACCAAGGCCGGCTACCTCATGCACCCCGGCCCGTACGGCGAATGGGGCAGCCGCAAGTACCTGCTCGGCTCGCTGGACGCCTCGCTGAAGCGGATGGGCGTGGACTACGTCGACGTCTTCTACTCGCACCGCTTCGACCCGCACACCCCGCTGGAGGAGACCATGGGCGCGCTCGCGTCCGCGGTCCAGCAGGGCAAGGCGCTGTACGTGGGCGTGTCCTCGTACACGGCGGAGCAGACGGCGCGGGCCGCGCGGATCCTGACGGACATGGGCGTGCGTCCGCTGATCCACCAGCCCTCGTACTCCATGATCAACCGCTGGACGGAGGAGGACGGGCTGCTGGACACCCTGGAGGAGGCCGGCATGGGCTGCATCTCCTTCGCGCCGCTCGCGCAGGGCCTGCTGACGGGCAAGTACCTCCAGGGCATCCCGGAGGGCTCGCGCGCCAGCCAGGGCAAGTCGCTGAACCCGTCGCTGCTCTCGCAGGACGTGGTCCGCCGGCTCACGGGGCTGAACGAGATCGCGGCCCGGCGCGGCCAGTCGCTGGCCCAGCTCGCGCTGACGTGGGTGCTGCGCGACGACCGGATGACCTCCGCGCTGATCGGCGCGTCGAGCGTGCGGCAGCTGGAGGAGAACGTCGCCGCGCTGGCCGGAGCACCGCTCACGGAGCAGGAACTGAAGGAGATCGACTCCTTCGCGGTGTCCACCCCCGGCACCAACATCTGGGCCCAGCGCGGCTGACCTGCGCTTTTGGCCGGAGGGTGCGGAGAACAGAAAACGGGCCGGTCCGTGGGGGGGATACGGACCGGCCCGAGGGGGGGGTTCCACCATAACCCTTCGTAAAGCGTCCTGCGTGCATCGACGCAAGATGATTACGCTCCGAATCCGCCCAGCAGCAATCCGGTGAGGGATCCGGCGGCCATGAAGGGGCCGAAGGCGAAGCCCTGGTCACGGCCCGCCCGGCCGCGCAGCACCAGGCCCAGGCCGTACAGGGCGCCGTAGAGCAGCCCCAGGAAGGCCCCCGCCGCCCATACCCCCCACCCGTACCACCCAAGAGCGACCCCCAGGGCGAGCGCCAGCTTGACGTCGCCCAGGCCCATGCCCGCCGGGTTGATCAGGAACAGCACGAGGTACGAGGCCCCGAGCGCGAGCCCGCCCAGCAGCGCGAGCCGCCACGACCCGGCGGCGCCCGGCAGCAGCGCGGCCGCCCCGAGCAGTGCGGCGCAGACGGCGGCGAGGGGCAGGGTCAGCACGTCGGGCAGCCGGTGCACCGCGAGGTCGACCAGGGCCAGCAGCACCAGCACCGGCGCGAGCGCGACGAACACCGCCGCCTCGGGCCGGGCCCCCACGGCCGCGCCGAGCGCGGCGCACACCCCGCCGGTGAGGACGGCGAGGCGGCCCGCGCGGGGTCCGTAGCCGGGGGCGGGGCCCAGCCAGCCGGCCAGCGGCCGCCCCCGGGGGCAGTGGCTCCGCCAGGACTCCCCCGGCTCCACCGACAGCCGGTACGCGGCGCGGGGCAGCGCCAGGCCGGCGACCGCGCCGTACGCCGCGGCGGGGATGATCACGAGTGCGCCCATCCCGCCGACGGTAGGCCGCCGCAGGGCGACGCGGATGGGCCCCAGGACCCCATCGCGGGACAGCCCTTAGGGTGGCCCGCATGGCGCACTGGCAGGACGGCCCCGGCACCCTCCGCATCGGCACCGCGGTGGTCCCCCTGGAGGTCGCCGCCTCCTACCGGGCCCGCACCCGCGGGCTGCTCGGCCGCGACGGCGTCGACGGGGCGCTGCTGCTGACCCCGGCGGGGAGCGTGCACACCTTCGGGATGCGGTTCGCGATCGACGTGGCGTACCTCGACCGCCGGATGCGCGTGATCGCGCTGACCACCATGCCCCCCGGCCGCCTGGGCCTGCCGCGCCCGCGCTCCCGGCACGTTCTGGAGGCCGCGGCGGGGGCCATGCCGGGGTGGGGCCTGGCCGTGGGGAGCGTGGTGGCCGTCTCAACTCGGACTGGGTGAGACGCCGCGCGGGCGGTAGGTTGGGGCGGTTGAGCTGGGGTCTCAGGGGAGCGGCATGACGGAGAACGCGCGGATCAAGGCGCTTGAGCAGATCATGCCGGCGACGCACGGCGCCGACGAGGACATCGACTGGCAGGCGGCCGAGGCCGTCTGGGGGACCCGGTTCCCGGCGGACTACGTCGCCTTCATGGGGCGCTTCGGCGCCGGCTCCATCAACGGCGAGGCCGGCATCCTGCTGCCGCTGCCCAAGCCCGGACTCCAGTGGGACCCGGCGGAGATGGCCGAGGAGACCGCCAACGCCCGGCAGGCGTGGGAGGCGGGGGGCGGCCGGGCCGCCTTCGACGTGGACCCGGAGTCGATCATCGCCTGGGGGGTCACCGCGGGCGACGACATCCTGTGCTGGCTCACCACCGACCCCGACCCCGACCGGTGGCCGGTGCTGGTCGCGGGCCGGCACACCGCCGACGCCTTCGCCGTCTACCCGTACGGCATGGCCGAATTCCTGCTGCGGCTGTGCTCGGACGAGTTCGACGTGAGCCCCGTCGGCATCACCTTCTGGGACGGCGGCCACCTCAGCTTCGTGCACTGGCGCAAGGCCCAGCGCCGCTGGCAGGAAGGCCGCAACCCGGAGACGGGCGAGCCCGACCCGTACGCCGGCGACTTCGCCGGCTAGCCGGCCCCGGCCGGCCCGCGCGCCGGAAAACACCCCAGCCCGTTTCCCTGCCGGAAACGGGCTTTTCCGTATGTCTACGCGCGTCCGATAGGGCGGCCTCATATCGGAAAACACAAATCCCAAAAGCCGTGGTTGGAGCAACCGACACAACTGCCGACCCGATGGAATCGAGTCCGCCGCCCTCAGGAGAGAATTCCGGCCAGACGGGCCACGGCGGGACACCCCAGCCCGGAGCAACTCATAAGTAATAAGCGGACTCAAAAGAAAATCAGGGGTATCCACCCGTGCGAAGAAGAATGTTCGGCGCGGCCGCGTCAGCAGCCGTGTTCGGCCTGCTGACACCGCTGTCCGGCTGCGGAAATTCCTCCGGCGACGGTGACGGCGGCGACGCGCTGCGCCTGGTCGCCGCCGAATACGGCAACACCTCCGCCAACAGTTCCAAGGTTTTCTGGGACAAGGTGACGGCCGATTTCACCAAGGCCAACCCCGGCATCAAGGTCGAGGTGAAGCTCATCCCGTGGGCCGACATCGACCGCGAGGTATCCCGTATGGTCGACGCCGGCAAGGCACCCGACATGGCCCTCATGGGCTCCTACTCGGACTTCGCCGCCCAGGGCAAGCTGTATTCCGCCGAGGAACTGCTCTCGGTCACCGCCGAGGCGAACTTCCTCCAGCCCCTCGCCGAGGCAGGGTCCGTCGGCAACACCCTCTACGGCCTGCCCTTCGTGGCGAGCAGCCGGCTGCTCTTCTACAACACCAAGCTGTTCGCCGACGCGGGCATCATCCCCAAGGACGGCTCGACGTCCTGGCAGCCCAAGACCTGGACCGACCTGAAGGCGGCCGCGACGGCGCTCAAGGCCAGGGGCGTGCGGTACCCGTACGCCCTGCCGCTGGGCCCCGAGGAGGCACACGCGGAGGCGATGATCTGGGAACTGGGCAACGGCGGCGGCTACGCCGACAGCAGCGGCAACTACAGCCTCGCCTCGGACCAGAACATCCAGACCTTCAAGTGGCTGAAGGAGCAGCTGGTGGGCCCCGGGCTGACCGGTCCGGTCCCGCCCTCGCAGCTGAACCGCGCCGACGCCTTCGCCGCGTTCCTGCGCGGGGAGGTCGGCATGCTCAACGGCTACCCGTCGCTCTCCCACGAGGCGCGCGCCAAGGGCATCACCGTCGGCACCGTGGCCATGCCGGTCTCGGAGTACCTCGGCACCGGCGAGACACCGCCGGCCGTGGGCGTGGCCGACTGGATGATGGCCTTCAAGCAGAACGGCAAGCGCGAGGAGATCGGCAGGTTCCTGGACTTCGTCTACCGGGACAAGAACCTGGCGGACTTCGCGGGCCGCTACCACCTGCTGCCCTCGACGGTCACGGCCTCCCGCACCCCCGCGGGCGGCGGCCTCGACAAGAACGACGAGCAGTTCCTGACCGCCCTGCGCGGCGCGCAGCTCTACCCGGTCAACGACCCGGCCTGGGTGACGGTCAGCGACACCATCAAGCGCAGCATCGGGCGGGCCGTGGAGCCGGGCGGCGACCCGAAGACCGTCCTCGAGGACATCGCCGCCAGGGCGAGCGCCGCCTCGAAGAAGAAGCGCTGAAGGTCCCCCGCAAGAGGGACCTCCGCCTCCCTGCCGCACCCCATCCCGTACGGCAGAATGGCTGACGGCACTTGATCCAAGGCCGTGGCCCGGTCGCCCGCCGAGCACCCACAAGGTGCGCGGGGCGACAGGCCTCCTCCTCTTCTCCCGCCGTGCTACGCCGGGCCGTTCTTCCCGGAGAACGCCGTGCGGTAGCGCTCGCAGCCGGAGTCCCAGCGCAGCGTGCCCGTCAGCGTCCCGTAGTGGGTGCGCGTGACCGACCACTCCACCGTGTACTGACCGGTGTCGCACGCGATGCGCTTGCCGCCCGCGACCTTCTGACGCCCCGTCGCCGGCTGCCCCGTCAGCTTCTGCTCCACCTCCGCCCGCGCGGTCCCGCGCGCGTCGCGCAGCACGGCGCGCACGACGATCGGGTGCGTGCCGTTCTTCGTGGTCAGGCCCTTGTTCACCAGTACGTCGGACACGGCCCAGGCGAACTCGTACGAGGGCATCCAGGACAGCGTGTCCGGGTCGGCGACCCGGCGCTCGTCCCTCGGGTCGCCGGGGAGCGGGGGACGGGAGACCGTCTCGTACTGGATCCCGGGGTGGAAGCGGACCTGGCCCTCCAGCTTGTGCTTCTGGTCCTTGGTCCACAGGGACTTCATCTCGTGCTCGCCCCCGGCCGGGTCCTGGAGGTACCCGGTGCCCGGTGCGGCGGTGGCGGACCCCTGGCCGAGGGCGGGGGCGACGGCCGCGGCGGCCGCGGCGAGGGCGAGGGCGGCGGTGCGAGTGCGCTTCATGCCCGGACCAACGGGCCCCGCGGCGGGCCGGAACGATGCCGCGCGCGCGTTCACCCGTACGGGAACGGCCGGCGGACGCACAGGTGACGGACTCCGCCGCCGGGCCGGAATGCCGTCCCGGCGACTCTGGTTGTCTGTGCCCGACGGACGGACGGTCCGCGAACGGTACGGGGGGACGGTATGGGTGTGACGGTGAACGGGACGGCCGCGGCGGGCTGGGAAACGGTCCGGGAGGCGTTCGAGGCGTTCGTGGCCCTGGAGCCCAACCCGCCGGAGGCCCAGCTGGCGGTCCGCCACCACGGGCGGACGGTGGTGGACCTGTGGGGCGGCGAGGACACCGGCGGAGACACCCTCAGCGGGGTCTTCTCCATCACCAAGGGCGCCGCGCACCTGGTCGTGGCGCTGCTGGCGCAGGAGGGCGTACTGGACCTGGAGCGCCCGGTGTCGGCGTACTGGCCGGAGTTCACGGGGCACGGCAAGGAGCGGCTGACGGTGCGGCAGCTGGTCGCGCACGGCTCCGGGCTGATCGGCTCCGACGAGGGCTTCTCGTACGAGGAGGTCGCGGACGACGCGTTCGTCGCGGCCCGGCTGGCCGGGCAGAAGCCGTTCTGGGAGCCCGGCACGGCGTACGGTTACCACGCCTTCGTGATCGGAGCGCTGACGGGCGAGGTGGTGCGGCGGGTCACGGGCCGCTCCCTCCAGGAGGTCTACGAGGAGCGGGTGCGGGCGCCGTACGGGCTGGACCTGTACATGGGGCTGCCGGAGGGGCTCGCGGGCCGCTGGAAGCCGGTCCTCGAGATGCTGCCGACGCCCGCGCAGGCGGAGGTGCTCGCGGCCTCCGCGATGCCCGCGATGATGCGGGTCGCCTTCAACCAGCACCACGAGCCGCCGATGGACGTGGTCGCGTACGCCAACCATCCGAAGGTGAGGGCCCTCGGCCCCGCCTCGGCCGGCGGCACCGGCACGGCGCGCGGCGTGGCGGCCCTGTACGCGGCGGCGATCGGCGGGCTCAACGGGCTTCCGCCGCTGCTGACCCCGGCGACCGTGGCCGACGTGGCGCGGCCGCACACCCCGGGCACGGACGCGGTCACCTCGGAGACCGACCACTTCGGGCTGGGGTTCGAGCGGCAGCACGCCGTGGGCCCGGAGGCCTTCGGGCACTGCGGCGCCGCGGGCGGGCTGGGCTTCGCCGACCCGGTCACGGGGATCGCGTACGGGTACACGCGCCGCCGCTTCGGTTTCCCGGGCGGCGCGGCCCCGGAGAACGGCCCGCTGGCGGCGGCGGTGCTGAAGGTGGCGCGCGCGCTGTAGCGCCCGGCGGGCGGCGCACCCGCCTCACCGGCAGACAGGGGGCTCAGTGCGCGAAGGAGTCCTGCGGGGCCTGCGCGGTCTTGGCGGACCCGCCGTCGGCCGGGGCCGGGCCGGCGCCCCGCAGCGGGACCTCCTTGACGAACCAGGCGAGCGCGAAGCCCAGTACGGCGATCGCCGCGCCCAGCAGGAACGCCGAGTGCGTACCGGCGGCCACCGCGTGCTGGTAGGCGTCGCGCACGGCCTCGGGGAGCTTGGCCAGGCCGGCCGCGTCGAGCTGGGCGGAGCCGGCGGCCTCGGCCGCCTGCGGGCCGAGCCGCTCGGACATGGTGTCCGTGACCCGGGAGGTGAACAGGGAGCCCATCAGCGCCACGCCGAAGGAACCTCCGAGGGTGCGGAAGAGAGTGGCCGAGGAGGAGGCGACGCCCATGTCCTTCATGTCGACGCTGTTCTGCGCCACCAGCATGGTGATCTGCATCAGGAAGCCGAGACCGGCGCCGAGGACGGCCATGTAGAGGCCGGAGACCAGGCGGGTGGTGCCCGTGTCCATGGTGGCGAGGAGGAACAGTCCGACGACCATCAGGGCGCCGCCGACGATCGGGAAGACCTTGTACTTGCCGCTGCTGGTCGTGATGCGGCCCGCGACGAGCGAGACGGCCATCATCGAGAGCAGCAGGGGCAGGAGCAGCAGGCCGGAGTTGGTGGCGGAGGCGCCCTGGACGGACTGCTGGAAGAGCGGGAGGTAGAACACGCCGCCGAACATGGCGAAGCCGACGAGGAAGCCGATCACCGACATCAGGGTGAAGTTGCGGCTGCGGAAGATGTGCAGCGGCATGACCGGCTCGGCGGCCTTGGTCTCGGCGTAGAGGAACGCGGCGGTCGACAGGACACCGGTCGCGGTCAGGCCGATGATCTCGGCGGAGCCCCATGCGTACTCGGTGCCGCCCCAGGTCGTCACGAGGACGGCCGAGGTGATGGCGACGGTCAGCAGGGCCGCGCCGAGGTAGTCGATCTTGCCCTGCGCCTTCTTCTTGGGCAGGTGCAGCACCGCGCTGACCATCGCGAGCGCGACGGCGCCGAGCGGCAGGTTGATGTAGAAGGACCAGCGCCAGCCCATGTGGTCGGTGATGGTGCCGCCGACCAGCGGGCCGCCGATCATGGCGAGGGCCATCACGCCGGCCATCATGCCCTGGTACTTGCCGCGCTCACGGGGCGGGATCAGGTCGCCGATGATCGCCATGACGCCGACCATCAGACCGCCGGCGCCCAGGCCCTGGACGGCGCGGAAGCCGATCAGCTGGCCCATGTCCTGGGCCATGCCGCTGAGCACGGAGCCGACGAGGAAGATGATGATCGAGGTGAGGAAGGAGCCCTTCCGCCCGTACATGTCGCCGAGCTTGCCCCAGATCGGCGTGGAGGCGGCCGTGGCCAGGGTGTAGGCCGTGACCACCCAGGAGAGGTGTTCGAGGCCGCCGAGCTCGCCCACGATGGTCGGCATCGCGGTACCGATGATCATGTTGTCGAGCATGGCGAGCAACATTGCGATCATGAGGGCCATCAGGACGACGCGTACGCTGCGCGGCTTCACCTCCCCGGTGCCCGCTGCCTCCGCGATGTTCTCCGCCATGTCCGCTCCCCGCTCACTCGCAACCGCACCGGGTACTTACTTGCCGCCCGGCTAGTTCACTAGAATGGGGAAGGTAGACCCGTCACTAGCCGGGCGTCAAGTAAGTACTCTGGGAGAGCCATGTCCAGCACCGGTCCGCAGCAGCCGCGCCGTGGCAACACGCGCCAGCGCATCCAGGACGTCGCACTGGAGCTCTTCGCCGAGCAGGGGTACGAGAAGACCTCGCTGCGGGAGATCGCCGAGCGGCTCGAGGTCACGAAGGCGGCGCTCTACTACCACTTCAAGACCAAGGAAGACATCATCATCAGCGTCTTCGAGGACCTGACGCGTCCGATCGACGAGCTGATCGAGTGGGCGCAGGGGCAGCCGCCGACGCTGGAGACCAAGCGGGAAGTCCTGCGCCGCTACAGCGAGGCCATGGCGGCGGGCGCGCAGCTGTACCGCTTCATGCAGGAGAACCAGGCCACCATGCGCGAGCTGAGCATCGGGGAGACGGTCAAGCGCCGGCTGTTCACCCTGGTGGAACTGCTGCGCAACGAGGAGGGCCCGCTCACCGACCAGGTGCGGTGCGTGAGCGCCCTGTTCACCCTGCACGCGGGGATGATGTTCCTCCAGCACGTGGAAGGGGACCCGGAGGAGACCCGGCTGGCGGCCCTGGAGGTCGCGACGGACCTGATCACCCGGGCCCACCACGGCGAGCCGTAGCCGCGGATGGCGGGCCCGGGGCCGTCAGGGGCGGAGCCGCCGTTCGGACTCCTCGATGGGGACGTCGTTGATGCTGGCCTCCCGGCGGCGCATCAGGCCGTCGTCGTCGAACTCCCACTGCTCGTTGCCGTGGCTGCGCCACCACCGGCCGTCCGCGTCGTGCCACTCGTACTCGAAGCGGACGGAGATGCGGTTGCCGGTGTACGCCCAGAGCTCCTTGCGCAGGCGGTAGTCGAGCTCGCGCTCCCACTTCTCGGCGAGGAAGGCGCGGATCTCGGCACGGCCCATGAGGAAGCGGTCGCGGTTGCGCCAGACGGAGTCCTCGGAGTAGGCGAGCGCGACCCGGTCGGGGTCGCGGGTGTTCCAGGCGTCCTCGGCGGCCCGCACCTTGGCGCGGGCGGTCTCCTCGGTGAACGGGGGCGTGAGCACGGGCGTTTCCTCTCGGACGGCAGCGCGGGGGGCGGCACGGGAGACAGCTCGGAGAACGTTCGTTCTCAAAGTAGAGAACGAACGTTCTCGCCGCAAGCGGTTCTGAACTACCCTTCCCCACATGGACGATGAAGAGGCCCGCACCCGGCTGCTCGACGCCGCGGAGGCGCTGTTCTACGCCGAGGGCATCCAGGCCGTCGGCATGGACCGCATACGCGCGGAATCGGGCGTACCGCTGAAGCGGCTCTACCGGGTCTTCCCCGCGAAGGAGGCCCTGGTCGCCGCCTACCTGGAGCGGCGCGACGCCCGCTGGACCGGCAGCCTGCGGGAGGCGGTGACGGCGGCCGCCGAACCGGTGCCGGCCGTCTTCGACTGGCTGGCGCGGTGGTTCTCGGAGCCGGACTTCCGGGGCTGCGCCTTCCTCAACGCTTACGGGGAACTGGGCACGGGCCCCGCCGCCGTCCTGGACGTCGTACGCCGCCACAAGACGGAGCTCCGCTCCCTGCTGGGCACCCTCACCGACTCCCCCGCCCTCGCGGACCAGCTCCTGATCCTGGCCGAGGGCGCCACGGTCGTGGCCGCCCTGAACCCGGGCCCGGAACCGGCCCTGCGGGCACGCGAGGCGGCCCTGCGGCTGCTGGAGGCGTCGCGGAACGGAGGCGCGGGCGATGCCATGGGCCGGTAACGGCCTTTTGACCGGCCGGAAGACGTCACGGATCCGGCCAGGCGTGCGGTGATCTGACCCGGCGGCGGCCCGCCCCTGGGACGACGCTTGACCCTCGACCTGGTGGAGGGATCAGAGTGCTGGGCGTGGGGAACGAGATGCGCAGTATCGGCGAGATGGCCCGGGAGAGCGGACTGGGCGTGAGCGCGCTGCGGTTCTACGACGGCGCCGGGGTGCTCGTACCGGACCGGGTGGATCCGGTGAGCGGGTACCGCTGGTACGGGCCCGGGCAGCTGGACGAGGCGCGCCTGCTGGCCCGTCTGCGCCGGGCCGGGATGCCGCTGGCCGACATCCGGCTGGTGACCGCCGGCTGGGCCGGGGGCGACACCGCGCTGGTGCTGAAGCTGCTCCGGGAGCACCTGCTCCGGCTGGAGCGGGGGCTCTCCGATGCGCGCAGCGAGTTCTCCATGGTCCGCGCCCTTCTCGATTCCAGGGAGATCACCATGAGTCCGGCCTCCGCCGACACCCGCACCGTCCGCCTGAACCTGTCCGGGCCCGCACTGGCCGCCGCGCTGGACGCGGTCCGGTTCGCGGCGAGTACCGATCCGGAACTGCCGATGCTCGGCGGGGTCCTCTTCGACATCGAGGGCCGGAGGCTGCGGGTGGTGGCCACCGACCGCTACCGGCTGGCCGTTTCGGGGACCGGGATCACCGGTTCCGCGGAGTACGACGGCTCCCGCGTCCAGGTCGTCGTCCCGTCCCCGCTGGTCGACGCGATGCGGGCGCTGCTCGGTGACGGCGGGCCCGCGGAGCTGGTGGTCGAGGGGGACAGGGTGGTCCTGGAGGCCGGGGAGCGGCAGGCGGGCGGGCGGTGCGCCGGGGACGGCTTCCCCGACTACCGGCGGCTCGTACGGCTGCCCGCCGGGCGCCGGGCCGTGGTGGACGTGGCCGCGTTCCGGGAGGCCCTGAGCGGCGGGCCCGTGCGGAGCCAGGTGCGGGAGCAGGACGGTGCGGCGTACGACGTGAGCGTGCTGGAGGTGACGGACGGGGGCACGGCGACGGTCTGCGAGCAGGTCTCGCCGGAGGACCGGACCGGGGGCGGGGTCCGGGACCGGATCGGGGTGAACCGCGCCTTCCTGCTGGAGGCCCTGGCCGCCGGGGACCGGGACCGCCTGGTCCTGGAGGCCGGCACGGGCACCACACCCCTGACCGTCCGCCGGAGCGACGACGAGGAGACGTACTCGCTGCTCATGCCGGTGCGCGTGGAGGACTGAGCCCGAACGTCCCGGGCCCGGGGCCGCTCCGGCGGGCCCCGGGCGCGGGAGCGGGGATCAGCCGAGGGCCAGGCTGATCTGGTCGTTGAACACCACCCAGTTCTGCCCGCGGTCGGCGGCGTCGCAGGGCTTCGTGGTGATCTTCGGGGTCCCCCAGGCGTTGGCGAGGCAGTACCCCGGGGCGAAGGCGAGGGAGATCTTCTGACCCGACACGTTCCAGTACTGGCCCTGGTCGTTGGGGTCGCACGGCTTCGTCGAGACGTCCGGGGTGCCCCAGTTGTTGGCCAGGCAGTAGCCGCGCGCGTTGGTGAGGGAGATCTGATGGCCCGCGAGGGTCCAGTGCTGGCCCCGGTCGGCGGCGTCACACGGCTTCGAGGAGACGTCCGCGGCCCCCCAGGTGTTGGCGAGGCAGTACCGGCCGGGGACGGCGGCCTGCTGGACGGTGCCCGCCGCCGCCCCGCCGGCCGGCAGGAGGGAGGCGGTCAGGGCGAGCGCGGCGAGGGCGAGCGTCTTGCGGAGGGCGATTGCCATGATGCGGATTCCATTCTCGACGCAGGCAGGAGTGATTCACTCAGGCCAAAAGGAGGGAGTCATCCGGCTCGATCACGAGCACACGGAATTGATACCAGCGATCACCGGCCGGTCAATTGAATCGGACGACCATTCACCCCCAACGAGCAGTCGACAGATGATCCGATGACCTACGACTGGCGGATTAACGCCCGCACGGGCGCAAAACAGCCGCCCGCCCCACCTGCCAAAATGGCCGAAAATTCCTGACCGACACGCCGGGTCCGCCCTGCGCCGCACCCCTGCGCAGGGCGGACCCGAATTTCAGACGCGCCCCTCAGTGCGCCGAAACGTTCCTCGCGCGGAATTTCCGCTACACCCCGCCGCAACGGCGTGCGCGATATCGGGAGAATCAGCCGAGGCAGAACTCGTTGCCCTCGATGTCCTGCATCGTGATGCACGACTCGTTGACGCCATCGGCGCGCTGCGTCAGCACGTGCTTCCCGCCGAGCGCCATCAGCCGTGCGCATTCGGCCTCGAGCGTGGCCAGGCGCTCGTCACCCACGAGCCCGGCGCCGGCCCGCACACAGAGGTGCACCCGGTTCTTGACGACCTTGCCTTCGGGAACTCGCTGGAACAGCAGGCGCGGGGCCACACCCGAGGGATCAGTACACGCGAAGTAGATCTCGTCCTCGGGCGGCAGCGAGCGGTGGTACTCCTCCCACGTGGCAAAGCCCTCCGGGACCGTCGGTATGACGTACCCCAGCACCTCGCACCAGAAGGCGGCGAGGCGCGCAGGTTCCGCGCAGTCGAAGGTCACTTGGAACTGCTTGATCGTTGACATCGGCGCACACTAGCAGGGGCCCTGCTCCTCTTCCCGGGTCGGTAGGTCCGCACGTTGTCGGGAGGAGGCACCTGCTACCCGTTGCCGTGTCGTGCGGTCGCAGGGGTGAACCGAGGTCAGTGCTTCCCCAAAGGGAACCCGGGATGCGATCCCGGCCAGGCACTCCCGTGCTGCCAAAGACCAGTTGCGGAACGACCCTTGGCCCTTAGGCCGCCCGGAGGGCCGCGGAAAGGGCGGCGAGGGAGTCGGCCGAGGTGTACACGGTGCTGGCGTCGACCACCCCGGCGGCACCGAGGTCGAGGCGTACGGGCGGGTCCAGGTGCACGGCGACCTCCAGGGAGTCGCTCACCGAGCAGGCCACCGCCTCCGGCTCGCCCGGCACGGGACGCGGACCACGGCCGTCCACGGTACGCACCACCGGCGACACGGACCGGACCGCCGAGCGCGGCAGCGTCACGTCCCCGAGGAACCCGGTCCGCAGGACCAGCCGTTCCGCGTCCACCTGGTGCGGGTGCCGGAGCAGCGTGGCCACCAGGGCGAGCCCGGCCAGCACCAGCAGCACCTCCACCGCCGCGTGCACGGGCCGGGCCGGGGGCGGCAGCATCGAGGACAGCAGGAACCCGGTCACGGCCTCCATCGCGACCAGGGTCAGCACCAGCTGCCGCACCCCGGCCGAGTGCCTCACCCCCTGCGCGGCCGGCCGCCGCAGCAGCACGTCCACCAGCGACCGGACCCCCACCCGCACGATCCCGCCCCTGGCTGGCCTGGGGGTCACCGTCCCCGTCGCCGTCTCCCTGCCCGCCACCTGGAACCCCCGCTCTGCCATCCACCGAGTCAACTCCCTCCACTTTCCGGTGGGTTCGACCCGGACAAAAGTGACAAATGTCAGCGTTGAGGCGGCGTGCCGGGCGGGTGGCGCCTAACCGGCGGCTCCCCGGGGGAAGGTGATCTCGACGCGGCGGTTCTTCTTGCGGCCCTCTTCGGTGCTGTTGTCGGCGATCGGGTAGTCCTCGCTGTAGCCCCGGACGTCGTAGGTGACGCCGGGGCTGGTGACGGTCTTGGCCAGCTCGGCCTGGACGGCGTCGGCGCGCTGCTTGGAGAGTTCCTTGCCGTGTTCGTAGCTGCCCTGGTCGTCGGTGAAGCCGAAGACGCGGATGCGGGTGGCCTTCTGGGTGTTGATCTCCTGCGCGATGGCCTGGATGCGGGAGGCGGCCTGGGCGTTGAAGACGGCGCTGTTCTCGGGGAAGAGGACCTCTGACTGCAGGGCCATCATGACGTTCTGGTTGGTCTCCTGGCGGCGCTGCTCGCCGCCGAGGTCTTCGACGACTTCGGCGATGTCGAGCACCTTGATGGGCGCGAGGGTGCCGCCCTGGGGGATCTTGAGGCCGGGAGCGTTCGGGTCGACCTGCACGGGCGCGGCGGCTGACGGCTCCGTGCCGGGGGGGACGGAGGGCTTCGGGTCGTCGGCGTGGGCGCTTGTCGCGCCGATGAGGTGGGTCCCGGCGATGACGAGGGCGGCGACGGCTGTGGCAGCGGCTACGCGGTGGCGTTTGGTCATGGGGTCACCCGGAGATTTTGACGGTGGCCGTGGCGAAGGTGGGGAGGTTGAACTCGACCTCTGTGGTGGACGTCGGCGGCATCGGAAACTGCGCGAAGAAGGGCACGGCCTGGCCTGGATCAACGCTTGAGATACCAGCCGTACAAAGGCAGCGCGACTCTGTGTCCCGCAGCACGTAGTAGCGTTTCTTCCCAGCCTTGTCGACCAGTGTCGCACCCGCTACGGATTCGCCCGATCCCTTCAGTTCAATGCCGCGCCAGGCGGCAGTGTCCTTGTAGGACTTACTGCTGGTGTTCTTGAGCTGTCCCGTGACAGTAAGGAATCCGCCTGGGTCCCTCTGAGCAGAGTTGATTTCCAGGATCATGCCGTCTTGACCGCTGAGAGTGGCGATAACCGAGGCCGGCACTGGGCTTGCCCCCTTGCCCGACGATGGAACCTGGGATCCAGCGCCCTGCGACTGCGGCTTCGATGACTTCGACGGCGCCTTGCCCCCACTCTCGTCACCGCCTCCGCATCCGGCCACCGTGAGGGCCAAGACCGCTGCAACAACGGCCGCTCCCCCGCAGGCCTTCATCGTCTGCCGAATGATCATCTGCACTGCTTCCTTCTCGGATATGTCACGGTCAGTCGGTCAAACGCACATCGAATAGCGCCCGGCCTACGGTGCGCCACGGATCGGGCTTTGCGGGGTTGAAGGTGATTACCTTCCCGCCCTTGCACTGGAACTTCACCACCACCGGCTTCGGTGCATCGCTCTCCGTCGGCGGGGTCGTCTGCCCAGGCGAGGGCGCAGGTGTGGGGACTGGCGACGGTGATGCCGCCACCCCCAGGTGGCAGCGCGGCTCGATCACGGCGGTGGCGTCAGCTGTCCCCTTCATGTCACTGGTGCCGGGGATCACCGAATTGCCCACGGTCCGCTTGGTGCTAACAACCACCCTGAAGCTCAGGCGATTAGCAGTGCACGAGGCCATGGCGCCGTTACCTTCGGCGAAATCGGCAGCCTTCCGGCAGGCCCCTGCAGAGTTGAACCTGCCGCCCTTGAGGACGGCTTCCCAGTCTTTGGGCTGTAGCTCGGCAAGGATCAAGCCCGGGAGAAGGTGGTCCCGCGCGTCTTGAGCGGCAGCCAGAGCGGCTGCGTCCGCCGCGCCTTGCGCGTCGCTGCGGGTCACAGAGGCCTGCCCAACGACGAAGAAGGCGAGAGCGGCGAAGAGAAGAGCTGCGATTACCACAATGTAAACGGGGAACGCTTGACCGCGATCCCGCCGCCCCTTTCCGCTTTCCCCCACTACCCGGCTTTGATGTCCGTGACAGCCTGCTTGATGCGCTTGGTAATCTCCGAACCGATACCCGTACCGATGATTGCGCCGATGATCACCACGACCACCAGGATGATGCCCAGGTACTCGAACGCGGTCTGCCCCCGGTCCAGGTTCGCGTAGCGCTTGCGGATCCGCGTCACCGTCGTGTCCGTCCAGGCGCTGACGCGGACCTTCGCCTCGACGGAGACCTTCAGCAGCGTGTTGTTCGACATGGGGGATCCCTCCCGGTCCGGTTCCGCAGTCGATTCGCGGACGGTACGGGGAGTGACGGGTGATAACCAAGGGTCCCGGGGCCCAAATACGGTCCCATTGCGCACGGTGTCTACCCATGACCAGTCACTCCCGGACGGGCGGTTCCCAGCCAGCGGGCTATCGCTTCGCTGCGGCTGGTGCTCTGGAGCTTCGCGAAGATGCGGTTGATGTGGTTCTTGACGGTCTTCTCGCTGATGAAGCAGGCGCCGGCGATCTGCTGGTTGTTCATGCCGGACGCGATCAGGTCCATGATCTCCACCTCCCGCGAACTCAGGCCGAACACAACGGAGTTGTGCAAGCGCTCCGTCGACTGTGCCACAGAAGGTTGCGTTTGCGAAGAGGACCGGAGTTCCGCGAGGACGGCCGTGGCGGCCGTCGGGGTGAAGTGGGCGCGGCCGGCGTGGATGTCGCGGACCGCGCGGACCAGGTCGTCGGCGGTGAACTCGCCGTGGATCAGGTAGCCGCCCGCGCCCAGGAGCAGGGCTTCGCGGACGACCTCCGCCTCCTGGCTGTACGTCAGCATCAGGACCGGCGCCAGGCACACCAGGTGCGGCAGTGCCGAGATGCCGTCCACCCCCGGCATCCGGACGTCCAGCAGGATCACGTCCGGGGCGTGGATCCGGGTCAGGTGCAGAGCCTCGCGGCCGTCGCGGGCCTGGGCCACCACGCGGAGGTCCCCCGCCGTGGCCAGTAGCGCGCTCAGGCCCGCCCGTACGACCGGGTTGTCGTCGGCGATCAGGATGTCGATCGGGGTCGTAGGGGTCGTCGGGGTCATCGGATCCCCTCCAGCGGGAGCGAGAGACGGACGCGGGTGCCGGGGCGGCCCGCCGGGCGGGGGCCGAGCGACAGGGCGGCTCCGATCGCCGCCGCGCGTTCCCGCATGCCGAGCACGCCGAAGTGGCCCCCGGAGGGGAGCCGCGCCGGCAGGCCCCGGCCGTCGTCCTCCACCGAGACGGTGAGGTGCGTGCCGGTCACCGACACCGTCAGCAGGGTTTCGGTGGCCCCCGCGTGGCGGCGTACGTTCTCCACCGCCTCCGCGGCCACCGACAGGATGTGCCCCGCCACGGCCGGGGGCAGCGCGGGCAGTTCCCCCGACACCCGGACCTCCGCGTCCAGTGCGCGCAGCGCCGGCAGGAGGGGGACCTCCTCGGCGCGCCGCAGGTCCGTGAGCAGGGCACGGGACTCGGAGGCCGCGCGGCGGGCCGCCGCGGCCACCTGTTCGGCCTGGTGGCGGAGGGCGGCGGGGTCAGTCGTGCGGGACAGGGCGTCGGCGCTGAGCGCCAGGCCGTGCAGGGTCTTGGACACCGAGTCGTGCATCTCCCGCGCCAGCCGTTCCCGCTCCTCCCGGACCGCCTCGGCCGCCGCCAGCCGCGCCCGGGTCCGCGACAGGCGGAAGAGGAAGTCGCGTACGGAGGAGCCGGCCGCGCCCGACAGGACGCAGAGGAGGGAGAGGGCCAGGCCGCCGCCCAGGGCCGCCACCACCACCGTCTGCGCCGCCGCGAACACCGCGGAGCCCCGCCAGCCGTAGACCAGCCCGGCCAGCAGCGGCGTGCCGAGGGCGACGAGCCCCAGCGGGGAGGAGGGGGTGGCGGTGATCAGCAGCAGGGCGCCCACCGCCATGTCCGCCGCCAGCAGCCAGCGGTGGCGCAGCAGCATCGGCCCGAAGCGCTCCCAGTCGCGGTAGAGGGCGTAGGAGAGGGTGAAGGTGCCCACCACCGCGCCCGCGACCAGGTACAGCGGGACGCCCGGCGCCGTACGGCCCAGGGCCAGGGGGGCGCCGAGGGGGATCATGACCAGCCGCACCGCGAACACCTGGCGGCACAGGGCCTGGAGGGCGTTGGCTTCTAGGCGCATGGCTCAGCCGCCTCCCAGCAGGGCGCCGAAGTCGACGTTCGCGCCGTAGACGAAGCCGCAGACCAGCAGGATCAGGGTGCCGGGCAGCATGAACATCGTCACCGCGAAGGTGGCCTTGGGGACGGCCCGGGCGGCACGCCTGCGGGCGTTCTGGGCGTCCGTGCGCCGCATGTCCTCGGCGATGGCGATCAGGGTGTCCACGATCGGGGAGCCGAGCTCCTCGCCCTGCTGCAACGCCGTGACGAACTGGGCGACCTGTTCGCTGTCGTTGCGGCGGCGCAGTTCGTCGAAGGCCTGGCGGCGGCTGACGCCCATGTCCAGCTGCTGGAGGGTGATGCGGATCTCGTCCGCCCAGGGGCCCTCGTACTTGCCCGCGACGCGTTCGAGGGCCTGGCGGAAGCCGAGGCCCGCGCTGACGACGACCGCGAGGACGTCGAGGAAGTCCGGCAGGGTGCGCTCGATGTTGTCGCGCCGGATCCGGATCGCCGACCACAGCCCGGCCTCGATCCAGAACAGTCCGAAGGCCACCATGAGCAGCGCCGGGACGAGCTTGCCGTTGAGCAGCATCGCGAAGGCGCCGAGTCCGCCCAGGAAGCCGTAGACCGCGCGCCGGGCGGCGTACCGGTCGATGGTGAGGCCGGCCGGGTTGCCCGCCATGTCGATCTGGCGGCGTTTGCGGGCCACCTGCTTGGGCCCCATCAGCCGCAGCACCAGCGGCGCCCAGCGGATGCCGAGCCGGTCGACGGCCGAGCCGACGGCGGTCGTACGGGTGGCGCCGACCTCCAGGGCGAGGGCGAGGTCGGTCGGGAGTTCGACGTCGGCGCGGTAGAGCCGGACGCCGTGGAGGATCCCGAAGACGGAGAGGGCGGCGGCCAGGGCCAGGAGGAAGGGGAGGTAGGTGTTCATCGTGGTGGCCGGCCCCTCAGACGTCGATCTTCGACAGGCGGCGGATGAGGACGAAGCCGAGCGTGAAGAGGCCGAGCGCCACCAGCACCGCCGTCTGTCCGATCAGGGCGCCCGTCATCCGGTCCAGCGCGCCCGGCATCATCAGGTCGACCAGCAGCAGCGAGCCGAGGCCGATGGCGGGGACCAGGTACGCGGTCACCGTGACCTGCGAGAGCTGCGTACGGATCTCCCTGCGCGTCTCCTTGCGCTGCTCCAGGGTCACGGTCAGGTTCCGCAGGCTGCCGACGATGGCGCCGCCCGCCCGCGCCGACAGGACGAGGGTGGAGACGAGGACGACCAGCTCCCGCGACGGCAGCCGCTCGACGATCTCCCCGAGCGCCTCCTCGATGGAGTGGCCGACCGCGAGCCGGTCCGTGACGCGGGACAGTTCCTCCCCCGCCGGGGCCTCCAGTTCCTCCGCGGCGATCCCGATGGCGGTGCGCAGGGCGAGCCCGGCCTGGGTGGCGTTGGCGAGGATGCGGGCCAGCTCGGGCAGCTGGTTGATGAACCGCTCCGTGCGCCGGGCGCGCTGCCAGTTGAGGAAGGCGTTGGCGGCCCACAGCCCGATCAGGCCGGCCACCGGGCCGAAGAAGGGCGCGAGGAGGGAGGCGGAGATCAGCCAGGTCCCGGCGACCGCCATCAGCATGTAGACGAAGAACTCGCCCGGGGTGACGTCCAGGCCGGTGGTCGCCAGCTTCAGCTCGATGCGCCGGCCCAGCTTCGTCCTGCGCAGGCGCCGGTCGACGCCCTGGAAGCGGCGTCTGCGGCCGGTGGCCTCGGGGGTGCCCTCCGCGGAGAGCCGGTCGATGAGGGCGGCGCGCTGGGCGAGGCCGGCCGAGTACGCGTGCGCCCCGAGGGACACGAGGAGTCCCGCCAGCAGGGTGGCACCGAGGGTGAGGAGGACGAGGTGGGTCACAGCACGGTCCGGGAGGTCAGCGGGTCGAGGTAGTCCTCCGGTGCTACCCCGAAGGCCTGGGGGATGGGCTGGTTGCTCATGTAGAGGCGCTCCGCGATCCGTCGGGGCAGCGGGGCGTAGGCGAAGTAGCCGTGCACGCGCCCGTCGGCCCCCATGGGCTGGGCGATGTAGCGGCACACGGTGGTGATCCGGAACGGCTCGCGGCCGTGGGAGTCGAGGATGGAGATCTCCGTGATGCGGCGCGAGCCGTCGCCGAAGCGGGTGAGCTGGACGATGACGTTGACGGCGCTGTTGATCTGGTCCTGGAGGGCCTCGAAGGGGATCTCGACCTCGGACATGGAGGCGAGGGTCTGGAGGCGCATCAGGGCGTCCTGCGAGCTGTTGGCGTGGACGGTGGCGAGGGAGCCGTCGTGGCCGGTGGACATCGCCTGGAGCATGTCGAGGGTCTCGCCGCCGCGGACCTCGCCGACGATGATGCGGTCGGGGCGCATGCGCAGGGAGTTGCGTACGAGGTCGCGGATGGTGATCTGCCCCTTGCCCTCGACGTTCGCCGGGCGGGATTCGAGGCGGATGACGTGGGCCTGCTGGAGCTGGAGTTCGGCGGAGTCCTCGATGGTGATGACGCGTTCGCCCTCGGGGATCAGTCCGGACAGGGCGTTGAGGAGGGTGGTCTTGCCGGTGCCGGTGGCGCCGGAGACGATCAGGTTCATCTTCGCCTGGACCAGCCCGGAGAGCAGGAGCAGCATCTGTTCGTCGAGGGAGCCGAGGGCGATCATCTCGTGCAGGGTGAAGGCGCGCGGGAAGCGGCGGATCGTGAGGGTCGCGCCGGTGAGGGAGAGCGGCGGGATGATGACGTTGACGCGCTCCCCGCTCGGCAGGCGCGCGTCGACCATCGGATTCGCTTCGTCCACGCGGCGGTTGACGGTGGAGACGATGCGCTCGATGGTCTGCATCAGCTGCTCGTGCGAGGCGAAGCGGATCGGGAGCTGCTCGACCCGGCCGGACCGCTCGACGAAGATCTGGTCGGGGCCGTTGACCATGATCTCGGAGATGGAGGCGTCCTCGAGGAGCGGTTCGAGCACGCCGAGGCCGAGTGCCTCGTCGACGACGCGGCGGATCAGCTGGGCGCGCTCGGCGGTGGAGAGGACGGGCCCCTCGCGGCTGATGATGTGCCCCAGGACGCGCTCCAGGCGCGCCCGGCGCTCGGCGGGCGCGAGCGCGGACATCTCGGCGAGGTCGATCTCCTCCAGCAGCTTGGCGCGGTAGGAGGAGACGAGCCGGCCGTCCTCGCGGGGGCCGTGCCGGTCGTCGGGGGTGCTGACCCGGGAACGCAGGCTCATGGTCACGGTCCCTTCGGGTCGTCGTTGGGCATGACGGCGGTGGCCTTCGCCGGTTCGACGGACAGGCCGGGCACGATCGTGTTGATGGGGATGGTCACCGTGGCGGTGACCGCGTCGGCGCCCGCGGCCACGGTGATGACCGCCGGGAGTCCTTCGCGGATCGCGGCGTGTCCGGCCGCCTCGCCCCGGCCCCGGTGCTGGGCCTCCACGCGGGCCGCCGTCCGGGCGGCGGTGTCCGCCTGTTCGTGGACGTACGCGATCCAGCCCAGCTGGATCCCGCACAGGGCGACGAACAGCAGGATCGGCACGAAGCCGATGTACTCCAGGGCCACCTGCCCCCGGTCGGAGCGGATGTTCCGTCGTCTCATGTCACTCCTCCCGCTCCATCGCCGCGCCGCCCTTGCCGTCGATCCGGCCGAAGTCGAGGCCGGGGAAGAGCACGGGGATGCCGAGGCTGACCTTCGCCGTGTAGACGTCCCCGGCCCGGCCGCACTCGACCTCCGGCCCCCAGGCGCCCCCGATGTGCTCGACGGCGGCCGCCTCGCACGCCCCGTCGCCCTTGACCGCCCCCGCCCGCGCCGCCTCGTCGGCCGCGTTGCCTGCGAGGGAGAACGCGTAGCCGATCAGTACGCACTCCCACACCGCCGCCACGAGCAGCAGGATCAGCGGCACCACGCCGACGAACTCCACGGCCACCTGGCCCCGGTCCCGGCCCCGCTCGTCCCGCCACCGCCGCACCGGTCAGTCCCCCCGCCCGCGCCGCAGCCGGGCCACCGGTCCGGCCGCGCGGACCGCCAGGACGGACCCGGCACCCGCCCGGGCCGGGGCGGCGGCCCGTTCCGGCGCCGACAACAGCCCCAGTTCCCCCGCCACCGCCCACAGCGCCTGCTTGACCGTCGAGCGGTTGTCGAGGTCCTGCACCCGGCCGGCGTCCACCACGGCCTGGAGTTCCTTGAAGGCGGCGGGGACCGGCGTACGCACCGGCCGGGTCTTGGTGATCTTCTCGATCAGCGAGGGCTGGATCTCGGTGTGCTTGCTCCAGCGGTTGACCACCACGGCGGTGTCCTCCGCCTTGCGCACCTGGAGCCGCTCCCACATCCGGACCATCCGCTTGACCGCCCGTACGGAGACCACGTCCGGGGTGGTGACGAGCACGGCCACGTCCGCCTGTTCCACGGCGGCCGCGTTGGCTCCGGTGACCTGGGTGCCGCAGTCGATGACGACGAGCTCGTAGCGGGCGCGCAGGGCGCTGATCACCTGGCGGGCGGCCCGTTCGTCGACCTCCTCGCCCCGCTCCCCCTCCGCCGGGGCCAGCAGCAGCGCGAGGCCGGTTCGGTCCTCGTACACGGCGTCCTGGAGGACCCGGGGGGAGATGTCCTGGATGCCGGCGAGGTCGGCGATGGAGCGGCGGAACTGCACGTCGAGGTAGGAGCCGACGTCCCCGGCCTGGAGGTCGAGGTCGACCAGGGCGGTACGCCGCCCCGAGGCGGCGGCCGCCAGCGCGAACTGGACGGCGGTGAAGGTGGTGCCGACGCCGCCCTTGGCCCCGGTGACGGTGACGACCCGGCCGCCGGGGCCGGTGAACGCGTCCGCGCCCCCGCCCAGGTGGCGGCGTACGCCGACGGCCCACAGGGCGGCGGCCTGGACGCGGGCGGAGAGTTCCTCGTACGAGAGGGGCAGGGCGATCAGGCCGCGCGCCCCGGAGTCCATGGCGGCGGAGAAGAGGCCGGGTCCGGTGTCGGAGGAGAGCAGGACCACGCCCACGGCCGGGAAGCGCAGGGCGACTTCGCGGATGAGCTCCAGGGCGGGGACGGGGCCGATCCGCTCGTGGACGAGGACGACCTCGGGGAGTTCGTCGACGGACTCGGCGGCCAGGCGGCCCAGCATGTCGAGGAGGGAGGTGGAGTCGGGCACGGGCGGGGCGGGCTCGGCGTCCGGCAGCTGGCCGAGCAGGGCCGCGAGGGAGCGGGCGGCGTCCGGGTCGCCGGCCGCGGGGAGGATTCGAGTGGTCATCCGCGCCTCACTTGTCCCCGTCGAGGGTGTACGTGCGGTCGGCCGGGCTGGGTGCCGAGTCGGTGCCGGGCGCCACCAGGGCCAGCCGGACGTGCTCCGCGAAGGACTCGGCGTAGGCGACGCGCTGGGTGTCCTTCGTGTTCAGGGCGAAGGTGATCGGGACCGCCTCGGCGGGGCCCTTGCGGTCGCTGTCCTTGTCGAGGGCGGTGAGTTTGCCGACGCCCAGGACGCGGGCGTTGGCGACGATGATCACCGAGCGGGAGGGGTCGGTCTCCTTGGCGCCCTTGAAGGTGGCGATGATGTTGACCTTGGCGCCCGAGGTGATCTTGCCGGCCACGCCGGTGGCCGCGTCGATCATGATGGCGATCTCCTGCTCCCCGGCCTGGAGCTGCGGCTTGTCGACGAACATGTCGCTCTGGAGCAGGGAGCCCTTCTTCAGGGTGGTGAGCGCGATCTTGCCCTGGAGCGCGCCGAGATCGCCGACGGCGGTGTCGGACAGCCACCGCTTGGGGACCTTCACCTCTTCGAACTGGCCGGCCGTCAGGGCGCTGTACGGTGCGATGTCGCCCTTGACGCGGTACGCGACGACCTCGGAACCGACCTTGGAGTTGACGTCGCCGATGACGACGAGGACCCCGGCGAAGGCGGCGAGGGCGCACAGGACCGACAGCAGGAGCAGGATGACGCCGCGGCGCTGGCGTGAGTTCATGGGCCGTACTACCTCGCCGTTCTTCGTTCGTTCGGGCGGTCAGGATCCGGATCTGGAGCGGGCGGCGGCCGCCTCGGGCGGGGGTGCGGCCAGGGGGGCGGCGCAGAAGCCGCAGCGGTCGCCGATCAGTTCGAAGCCGCACCAGCCGCACTCCTCGCGGCGGACCGAGGCGACCAGCTGGTGGAGCACGGACACGTCCGGGATGGCGGCGGCGAACTCGACGAGTTTCGGGGTGGCCCACCAGCGGGCGGAATCGGCGGGCAGCGGGTTCTCCATGACTCCCCGCACCTGCCAGGCGGGGGCCAGTTCGGCCGCCACCCAGTCGGAGGACAGCTGGCCGCGCGCGAAGGTGAGGTGGGTGGCGAAGGCGGGCCCGGGCGGCGGCGCGCCCGCCGCGGCGGTGCCGAGCCGGGCCAGGTGCGGTGCCGGGTGGGCGAGTACGGCGAACTGGGCGCCGGGCGACCAGGAGCGGGCGTGCGCCTTGAGGCCGACCGGGATCCGGTCGAGCTTGGCGACGGAACCCAGCAGGGCGCCCGCGTGGATGTAGTGGGACAGCAGCCGGGCGGCCGAGGCGATCACCCCGGGGCTGAAGTCGCAGACGGTGAGCTGGCGCAGCTGACGCACCAGCACGGCCGTGGCCAGCGGCGGCAGATCGACCTCGAGGAGCGCGATCCGGTCGGTCTCCAGGACGGCCCGCACGGTGCGCAGCCGGCGCGCGGTGGCCGGCGGCAGCCAGGACGGTACGACGGCGACGAGATGCCCGTGCCGCTCCAGCAGGGCGGTGGTCTCGGCGAGCGAGGCCTCGAGGCCGGACTCGGCCGGTGTGCGCAGTACGGCGGCGCCCGGAGTGTGCCGGTCGGGGGCCGGCAGCACCAGATCGGCACTGGTGACAGCGATGGCGGTCGGCACGCGAATCCCCCCGTTCACCCTCTGCGCGGCACCCGTCCGCCCGGCCGTCCGCCGGACTTCGCGTACGCGCGCATGCTGCGCGACCGCAAACGATCGACGCCCTTCCCCCTTGCCCGAGCACCATATCCGCGACGCCCCTGACAGGGCAGGGGCTTGAGGATTCCCGTGCCGGAAGCACATGTCGCAGGAGGCGGGAAACCCGGACAACAGGGATCGGGGCTCCGCGCATTTCAAGCCACATTGCAAACACTCTTGACACGGGGATTGGTCTGGACCAACTTGGCTGGCGCCAGCTCTCGGTCCCGGGGACCCCACTCCCCCGCGCTGCCCCCCCTTCCGCTCCTCCCCTTCCTCCCCCCACGGAGCCCACGTGAACCGCATACGCTCCCTCGCCCTGCCGGTCGCCGCCGCCCTCGCCGCCGGCGGGCTGACCGCCCTCGCGGCGGGTCCCGCCCGGGCCGCCGACGTCAACGTCGTCCGCAACGGCGGCTTCGAGTCCGGCCTCGCCAACTGGTCCTGCTCGAACGGCAGCGGCGCCTCCGTCTCCTCCCCCGTCTACGCCGGGGCGGGCGCCCTGAGGGCCACCCCAGCGGGCTCGGACAACGCCCGCTGCAGCCAGACCGTCACGGTCAAGCCGAATTCCACGTACACGCTCAGCGCCCAGGTGCAGGGCTCGTACGTCTACCTGGGCGCGACCGGCACCGGCACCCAGGACGTCTCCACCTGGACCCCCGGCTCGGACGGCGGCTGGCAGAAGCTGTCGACCACCTTCACCACCGGGCCGGACACCACCCGGGTCACCGTCCACACCCACGGCTGGTACGGCCAGCCGGCCTACACCGCCGACGAGTTCAGCGTCCTCGGCCCGGACGGCGGCGGCCCCGCCGATCCCGGACCCGGCCTGCCGGGCGCGCCCGCGGGGGCCGCCGTTTCCGGCCAGAGCCAGAACGGGCTCACCCTTTCGTGGAACGCGGTCGGCGGGGCGAGCGGCTACCACGTCTACCAGGACGGGGTCCGCGTCCAGACGGTGGCGGGCACCTCCACCCCCGTCACCGGGCTCGCGGCCGGCACCTCGTACTCCTTCCAGGTGAGCGCGTACAACGCGGCCGGAGAGGGCCCCAGGTCGGCTCCGGTCACCGGCACCACCACCGGGGGCGGCGGTCCGAACCCGAACCCCTCGGTGCCCCGGCACGCGCTGACCGGCTACTGGCAGAACTTCAACAACGGCGCGGCCGTCCAGAGGCTCTCCGACGTCTCCGCGCAGTACGACATCATCGCCGTCTCCTTCGCCGACGCCACGGCCACGCCCGGCGCCATCGCCTTCAACCTCGACTCGGCGGGACTCGGCGGCTACACGGTCGCCCAGTTCAAGGCGGACGTCGCCGCGAAGAAGGCCGCCGGCACGTCGGTCATCCTCTCCATCGGCGGCGAGAAGGGCACGATCTCGGTCAATGACTCCGCCTCCGCCACCAACCTCGCGAACTCCGCCTGGGCGCTGATGCGGGAGTACGGCTTCACCGGGATCGACATCGACCTGGAGAACGGCCTCAACCCGACCTACATGACGCAGGCGCTGCGCGCCCTGTCGGCCAAGGCCGGCCCCTCGCTGGTCCTGACCATGGCGCCGCAGACCATCGACATGCAGTCCACGCAGAACGGCTACTTCAAGACGGCGCTGGCCGTGAAGGACATCCTGACGGTCGTGAACATGCAGTACTACAACAGCGGCGCGATGAACGGCTGCGACGGCAAGGTCTACGCGCAGGGCTCGGTGGACTTCCTGACGGCGCTGGCCTGCATCCAGCTGGAGGGCGGCCTCGACCCCTCCCAGGTGGGCATCGGCGTCCCCGCCTCGCCGAGCGGCGCGGGCAGCGGCTACGTCTCCCCGACCGTCGTCAACAACGCCCTGGACTGCCTGACCAGGGGCACGGGCTGCGGGTCCTTCAAGCCGTCGAAGACCTACCCCTCGCTGCGCGGGGCGATGACCTGGTCGACCAACTGGGACGCCAAGGCGGGTAGCACCTGGTCCAACGCGGTGGGTCCGAAGGTCCACGCACTGCCGTAGGCGGTAGAGGTGTGGGGTGGCTGATTCGGCCCGGTGAGCCCCTCAGGTTCTTGACCGGAACATGCCATGAGAGCACGCTGTGCGCGTCCGCACGGCTACCCCACACTCCCACCCAGGAGAACGCATGCGGCTCCACCACCGCCGGAGGGCCGCCGTCACGGCGGCCCTGCTGGCGCTCGCGCTCGGCGCACCCGCCTACGGCATGAGCGCGACGGCAGCGCCCCCGCCCACCCCGTCCACCGCCACCCAGGACGAAGCGATCGTCCAGTACGAGATCCACGGCCCGTCCACGGCCGCCGAACGCACGGCCCTGTTGCGCACCGGCGCCTCGATCGACGAGGTGGACGCCCACTCGGTCGTGGTCAGCGCCGACCCCATGCAGGCCCGCGCCCTGCGCGCGCTGGGCCACGAGCTCACCGCGCTGCCCGGCCCGCCGGACCGCAGCGAGCGGGGCGTGGCGGCCTCCCCGATGGACTTCCCCCCGGCGGACTCCAGGTACCACAACTACGCCGAGGCCAGTGCGGAGATCGACCAGCGCATCGCCCAGTACCCCGGGATCATGAGCAAGCGGGTCATCGGGAAGTCGTACCAGGGCCGGGACCTCGTCGCGATCAAGATCAGTGACAACGTCGGCACGGACGAGGCCGAACCCGAGGTGCTCTTCACGGCCCACCAGCACGCCCGCGAGCACCTGACCGTGGAAATGGCCCTGTACCTGCTCAAGGAGTTCGGCTCGAAGTACGGCAGCGAGAGCCGCGTCACGAACATGGTCAACCAGCGCGAGATCTGGATCATCCCGGACCTCAACCCGGACGGCGGCGAGTACGACATCGCCACCGGCTCCTACCGATCCTGGCGCAAGAACCGCCAGCCCAACAGCGGCTCCTCGTACGTCGGCACGGACGAGAACCGCAACTGGAACTACAAGTGGGGCTGCTGCGGCGGCTCCAGCGGCAGCAAGAGCTCCGAGACCTACCGCGGGCCGGCCGCCGAGTCCGCGCCCGAGGTCAAGGCGGTCTCCGACTTCGTCCGCGGCCGGGTGGTCGGCGGCAAGCAGCAGATCAAGGCCGCGATCGACTTCCACACGTACAGCGAACTGGTGCTGTGGCCCTTCGGCTACACCTACAACGACACCGCGCCGGGCCTGACCGCCGACGACCTCGCCGTCTACAAGAAGATCGGCACGAGCATGGCCGCCAGCAACGGCTACACGCCCGAGCAGTCGAGCGACCTGTACATCACCGACGGCACGATCGACGACTGGCTGTGGGGCGACCAGAAGATCTTCGGCTACACCTTCGAGATGTACCCGTCGAGCGGCGGCGGCGGCTTCTACCCGCCCGACGAGGTGATCGACCGCGAGACGGCGCGCAACAAGGAAGCCGTGCTCCAGCTGCTGGAGAACGCGGACTGCATGTACCGCTCCATCGGCAAGGAAGCCCAGTACTGCACCGCGTGACGCGGACGGGCCCGGCCGGGGCGCCCCACCGCCAGGGGGGCGCCCCCTCGCCGCGTCAGCCCAGTACCGCCAGGGCGTCGATCTCGATCAGCAGCCCGGCCGGGAGGCCCACGTACACCGTGGTGCGGGCGGCGGGGGCCTCCTTGAGGCCCTGCTCCTCGAAGTAGGCGTTGTAGATCTCGTTCATCTCGGCGAAGTGCCCGGTGTCGGTCAGGTAGACGCGGATCATCATCACGTCGTCCCAGTTCGCCCCGCCCGCCTCCAGCACGGAACGGACGTTCTCCAGCGTCTGGAGGGTCTGCTCGCGCAGCGTCGGCCCGGCCGTCGTGGGCGGCTGCCCCTCGGCGTGCGGCAGGTAGCCGACCTGGCCGGCGACCTGGAGGATGTTGCCCTTGCGGACGCCGTGCGAGAACTTCGCGGGCGGGGCGGGGTGGGACTCGGGGGTGACGGCGGTCTTCTCGCTCACGAGGGTCCTCTGCGTTCGTATCGGTGCGGGGTGTTTCCCCCCGCTGATGGTCTCAGCGGGGCGCGGTCCCCGGGGGGCCCGTTCGACCGGTTCGCGAGGACGGGCTACCGCCCCGCGGGACCCGGCTCCCCCGGCGGCGGCCGCCTCCACCCGGCGGAACCGGCACGGCGTTGACCCTCGTCCCCCCGGGTGTTAGACCACAGGCACCACGCGCAGCACACCCGCACCACCCCCAGGAGGACCCCATGGCCAGCGACGCAGTCCGACGGCTCGCCGACGAACCGGTCGACCACCGGTTCAAGGGCCTCCCGCCGGACGCGCAGGCGGCGGGCCTCACCGTCGGGGAACTCGCCGCGCAGGGCCGCGACCTGTACGACGGCGGGTTCACCACTCCCGTCCTCACCCTCGACGCCGACGCGCTCGCGCACAACCTCACCGTGCTCGGCGAGTACTCCGCCCGCCACGGCCTCGCGTTCGCGCCCCACGGCAAGACCTGCATGGCCCCCCAGCTCTTCGAGCGCCAGCTCGCGCACGGCGCCTGGGGCATCACCGCAGCCGTCCCCCACCAGGCCCGCGTCTACCGCGCCTTCGGGATCCGGCGCGTCTTCCTCGCCAACGAGCTCGTCGACCCCGCCGCCCTCCACTGGGTCGCCGCCGAACTCGTCGCCGACCCCGGCTTCCGGTTCGTCTGCTACGTCGACTCCGTGCGCGGGGTCCGGCTCATGGACCGGGCCCTCCGGGGGCGGGGCGCCGTGCTGGACGTGGTCGTCGAGCTGGGGGCCGGCGAGGGGGCGCGCACGGGTGCCCGTACCGACGAGGACTGCCGGGCCGTCGCCGACGCCGTCGCCGACGCCGGCACCCTGCGCCTCGTCGGCGTCGCCGGGTACGAGGCCGAGGTGCCCGGCGCCGACGCGGACCGCGTGCACGCCTGGCTGCGCCGGCTCACCGGCCTGGCCGCCGAGTTCGACAAGGCCGGGCGGTTCGGACCGGACGTCGAGGAGATCGTCGTCAGCGCGGGCGGGTCGGCCTGGTTCGACGCCGTCGCCGACGTGTTCGCCGAACTGCCCGCCCTGTCCCGGCCCGTCCTGAAGCTGCTGCGCTCCGGCGCGTACGTCTCCCACGACCACGGCTGGTACGGCCGCCTGACCCCCTTCAACCGGGTTCCCGAGGAGGGCGGACTGCGCCCCGCCTTCCGGCTGTGGACCCAGGTCGTCTCCCGCCCCTCCCCCACCCAGGCCTTCGTCAACGCCGGCAAGCGCGACATCGCCTACGACCTCGGGCTGCCCGAGGCCGAGCTGGTCCGCGACGCCCTCGACGGCACCGAGCGGCCCGCGACCGGCGTCCGCGTGGTCAAGCTGTCCGACCAGCACGCCTGGCTGGAGACCGACTCCGCCGACGACGTCCAGGTCGGCGACTGGGTGGCGCTCGGCATGTCGCACCCCTGCACCATCTTCGAGAAGTGGCCGCTGATCCCGGTCGTGGAGGCCGACGGCACGGTCACCGACTACGTACGCACCTTCTTCTAGCCGTGGACCTCCTCGTCCGGGGCGCCCGCGTCGTCGACGGCACGGGCGGGCCCTCGTACACCGCGGACGTCGCCGTGCACGAGGGCCGGATCGCCGCGATCGGCAGGATCCCGGGCGGCGGACGGCGCACCCTCGACGCGCACGGGCTCGTCCTGGCCCCCGGGTTCACCGACATGCACGCCCACAGCGACCTGGCACTGCTGCGCGACCCGGACCACAGCGCCAAGGCCGCACAGGGCGTCACCCTCGAGGTCCTCGGCCAGGACGGCCTGTCGTACGCGCCCGCCGACGAACGCACCCTGGCCGGCGTGCGGACCGCCATCGCGGGCTGGAACGGCCCCGGTGACGACGTCGACTTCGACTGGCGGACCGTCGGGGAGTACCTCGGCCGGCTGGACCGGGCCCACGGCGGACAGGGCATCGCGGTGAACGCCGCCTACCTCGTGCCCCAGGGCACCGTGCGGGCGTACGCCCTCGGCTGGGACGACCGCCCCGCCACCGCCGCCGAGCTCGACCGGATGCGCGGGCTCGTCGCCGAGGGCCTGGAGCAGGGCGCCTTCGGCATGTCCTCCGGGCTCACCTACACCCCCGGCATGTACGCCTCCGGCGCCGAACTCACCGAGCTGTGCGCGGTGGTGGCCCGGTACGGCGGCTACTACTGCCCGCACCACCGCTCGTACGGGCGCGGCGCGCTGGACGCCTACGCCGAGATGCTCGCGCTGAGCCGCGCGGCCGGCTGCGCGCTGCACCTGGCGCACGCCACCATGAACTTCGCGGAGAACGAGGGCCGGGCCCCCGACCTGCTGGCCCTGCTCGACGCGGCCCTCGCCGACGGCGCCGACGTCACCCTCGACAGCTACCCGTACACCCCCGGCTGCACCACCCTCGCCGCGTTGCTGCCCGGCTGGGCGCACGAGGGCGGCCCCGAGGCGCTGCTGGCGCGGCTGCGCGACGAGGACACCGCCGGACGGATCCGGTACGCCCTGGAGGTGACGGGCTCCGACGGCTGCCACGGGGTGCCGGTGGACTGGGCTTCCGTGGAGGTCTCCGGTACGAACGACCCCGCGTACCGGGGGCACGTCGGCACCCGCCTCGACGGCTGGGAGACCGCGCGGCGGCTGCTGCTCGGGGACCGGCTGGGACCGACCGTGCTCCAGCACGTCGGCCACGAGGGGAACGTCCGGGCGATCATGCGCCACCCCGTCCACACGGGCGGCTCCGACGGGATCCTGCACGGCGCGAAGCCGCACCCCCGCGCGTACGGGACCTTCCCGCACTACCTGGGGCACTACGTGCGCGAGCTGGGCGTGCTGTCCCTGGAGGAGTGCGTGGCCCACCTGTCGGGCCGCCCGGCGGCGCGGCTGCGGCTGCCCGACCGGGGGCTGGTCCGCGAGGGGTTCCGCGCCGACCTGGTCCTCTTCGACCCGGAGACGGTCGCGGCCGGGTCCACGTACGAACGGCCGCGCGCGCTGCCCACGGGGATCCCGTACGTCCTGGTCGACGGACGGTTCGTCATGCGGGACGGGACCAGGACCGGCGTCCTGGCCGGACGGGCGGTTCGCCGAACCCCTGTCGGACCGTAGGACTTTGGTCCCGGAGGGCGTATGCGCCCGGCACATACGATGAACGGCATGGCCGCCTTCCTGCTCCCCGCCCTCCTCTTCCTCGCCTTCTGCATAAGCACCTTCAAGGACCGCCGCCGCTTCAGCAACGCGGTGCTGTTCGGCCTGACCTTCATCACGCTGTCGGCCGCGCTGCTCTTCCAGGTGACGGCGCTGCCGGGGTGGGCGGCCCTGACGATCATCGCGATCGCCCTCACGGCGCCCGCCCTCGGCACCATGGCGATCGGCGGCTTCCTGATCGCCAACGGCGTGACGATGATCCGCAAGGAGGGCCGCCGTCCGGCCAACCTGCTGTCGATGGTCGCGGGGCTCGGGATCTTCGGGATGATCGCGCTGCTGGTCGTCGTCCCCCTGTTCCGCTCCACCGTCCTGAACGGCATGGCCGCGACCCTGACCCTGGTCGTCGGCTACGTCTCCTTCCTCTTCCTGTGCTTCCTCGGGTACGCCTTCCTCTACGGCCGGATCAAGGTGCGCGGGGACGTCGACCACGTGGTGATGCTGGGCTCCGGCCTGGTCGGCGGGGAGCGGGTGCCGCCGCTGCTGGCCTCGCGGCTGCGCAAGGGCAGGCGGATCTACGAGGCCCAGCTGGCCCGCGGCTCGCGCCCGCCGGTCCTGCTCGTCTCGGGCGGCAAGGGCTCCGACGAGCGGGTCTCCGAGGCGCGGGCGATGGCCGACTGGCTGATCGCGGAGGGGGTTCCCGCGGAGGCGATCACGCTGGAGGAGAACTCCCGCACGACCGAGGAGAACATGCTCTTCTCGAAGGGGATCATGCTGGCGGCGAAGCCGGGCTACCGGTGCGTGGTCGTCACCAACAACTTCCACGCCTTCCGGGCCGCGATGCTGGCCCGCAAGACGGGGGTCAACGGGCAGGTGGTCGGCTCGCCGACGGCCCGCTACTTCCTGCCGAGCGCCACCCTGCGCGAGTTCGTGGCGGTGTTCTGGGAGCACCGGACGGTCAACCTGTCGATCTGCGGGGCGCTGGTCGCGGTCGGCGCGCTGGCGACGCTGACGGCCGCCGTCTCCCCTGCCTGACGCTCCCCTCGCCGGGAGGCGGCGCCCCGGGCCGGGCGCCCTCGGGGGCCCGACGTGCGTTCATGGGGCCGGAGCCGGAGTATGGGGGCCTGGGGGGCACCGTAGGAGGTATCCGATGGACAGTGAAGCCAACGAGCAGCCCACCCGGTCGGACCGGCTCTTCACGGGTGGGGAGCGCGCGTACGACCCCGAGGACCTGGTGATGGCGACCGGCCACGACCCGACTCCGGAGCGGGTCGAGAAGGCGCGGAAGCTGATCGAGAAGGAGGGTCCGCAGGTCATCGAACGCTTCCTGCCGTAGGGCGGGTCCGGCCGGATGACGCTGCCGGGGTCCACGGCCCGGGTCGCACCCCGGGCCGTGGCCTCACGGTGACCCTCTGCGAAGCTGTGAGGCACGTTCCAGCACGGGAAGGGACCGACCCGCATGCCCCAGGTGAAGCTGACCACCAGCCTCGGCACGATCGTCATCGACCTCCACGAGGAGGAGGCGCCGGCCACGGTCGCCAACTTCCTCGGCTACGTGGAGAGCGGCCACTACGACGGCACGGTCTTCCACCGGGTGATCCCCGGGTTCATGAACCAGGGCGGCGGGTTCACCGCCGACATGCGGCAGAAGCCCGTCCGCGAGCCGGTGCGCAACGAGGCGGACAACGGCCTGCGGAACACCCGGTACACGGTGGCGATGGCCCGCACGAGCGTCCCGCACTCGGCGACGTGCCAGTTCTTCGTCAACACCGCCGACAACCCGGCCCTGGACCACACCGCCCCGACGCCGGACGGCTGGGGGTACGCGGTCTTCGGCACGGTCAGCGGGGGCCGGGACGTGGTCGACGCCATCGCCGCCGTCCGTACCGGACGCGCGGGCGGCCACGGTGACGTCCCGCTGGTGCCGGTGGTGATCGAGAAGGCGGAACCGGTCGCCTGAGCGCCGGCGCGGCGGCTGCGGCGGACCGGGCCGAGCCGGGCCCGGGACGCGGGCGGGCGGCGTGCGCCACGGGTCCGGCGCATCCAGAATCGGTGGAGGCTCGTTAGCGCTCCGGGGGGACGCCCTACGGAGGTCACATGAACAGCGTTGCCGTCCCGGTCACTCCGGTCTTCCCGGTCTCCCCGGTCCCGCCGGTCGACTGGGACCACCCGACGGATCCGCATCCCGGGCCGCGCCTCGATCACGTACGCGCCTACGTGTCGAGCGGGGGCACCGACGGTCACCTGTGGCGCGGGGTCCCGACCCTGCTCCTGACCACCCTCGACCGTGCCACGGGCCGGCCGGTGCGCACGCCGCTGATCTACGCCGAGGACGAGGGCCGGTACCTGGTCGTCGCCGCCGGCTCCGGCGGGCGCCGCCACCCGTCCTGGTACGGGAACCTCACCGCGCACCCGGAGGTCCGCCTCCAGGTGGGCACCCGGACGTTCGCGGCGTGGGCGCGCACGGCGGACGCGGTGGAGCGGGAGACGTACTGGGAGGCGCTGACCGCGCTGTGGCCGCTGTACGACGACTACCAGGAGCGCGCCCGGCCCCGCGAGCTGCCGCTGGTGATCGTGGAGGGGTGACGGGCGGCCCCGTCCCGTCGAGGCGAATCGATACGCCCGCGCCGTGGACGGGGCGCCCCCGCGACGGACACGTGCAGGATCAGCCGACGGTCCGGGTGTCCCGGAACCCCTTGACGACGAGGTGCACGGCAAGGGCCACCTCCCACGCGAACACCGGGAGCGCCGCCAGCGAACCGGGCACGGAGAGCTGCGCGTAGAGCCCGAACATCACGGCGACGGCGGAGGCGCAGATCAGCGGGCCCCCGACCAGCCCGAGCACGGCGATGGGCCGGGGCACGAGCCGCGAGCGGTACATCAGCCGGGCCAGCAGGGCGGTGTTCAGGCCGAGGGCGACGTTGGGGCCGAGCAGGAACGTCCAGTCGTGGACGGCCACCAGCACCGCGCCGGCGGCACCCGGCTCCACCGCCTCCCGGCGCAGGGTCGTCAGGGTGAGCACGGCGACGATGCCGAGGAGGATGACGACCGCCTCCACGAGGCGGGCGCAGACGTACCCGAGCGCGAGGTCCTCGCCCCACCGCCGGACCACCGGGTACAGCACCGCTCCCGTGCCGGCCACGGCGGCGACGAGCACCAGTTCGCAGAGCACGCCGAGCAGCGCCCGGTCCACCGCCCCCGCCCCGGCCCCCGCTCCGCCGCCGAGCAGGGGCCGGTAGAGGACGGCCCCCGCGATCGCGGCGGCCTCGGTCACCAGGAACAGCACCCCCGCGACGACCGCCGTACGTCTGTCCGCGTCCATGCGCGACCCCTCCCCTGCGGAGGTGTACGGCGTACACCTCTCTGCCTGCCCGGAACCATAGGTGTACGACGTACACTCGTCAAGCGGAGGAGCAGGGGAGGAAGGGAGGGGCCGGATGACACGGCTGAACCGGGAGCGGGTCCTGCGGGCCGCCGTCGCGCTCGCCGACGAGAGCGGGATCGAATCGCTCAGCATGCGCAGGCTGGCGCAGGAGCTGGACGTCGTACCGATGGCGCTCTACAAGCACGTGGCCAACAAGGAGCAGCTCCTCGACGGCATGCTGGACTCCGTCGTCGCCGGGATCGACCCCCCGGAGCCCGGCCCCGACTGGCGGGACGTGGTGCGGCGTCGGATCCTTTCCGCCCGCCGGGTCCTGCTGCGCCACCGCTGGGCGTACCGGGTGCTCGAGTCGCGCGGCGTCCCGACGCCGGCGGTGCTGGAGTACCTGGACTCGATGATCGGGGCGTTCCGGGACGGCGGCTTCTCGGCCGACCTCACGCACCACGTGATGCACGCGATGGGCAGCCGGCTGCTGGGCTTCAGCCAGGAACTGTTCGACGACTCACGCGGCGCCGGCCCCCCGGACCCCGCACTGGCGGAGCGCTACCCGCGCATCGCGGAACTGGCCGCGGCGGCCGCGCACGACGGGGACTCCGTGGTGGGCGGGGGCTGTGACGACCAGTTCGAGTTCGAGTTCGCGCTGGACCTGATGCTGGACGGCTTCGAACGCCTCCGCGAAGGCGGCTGGAGCTCCACCCGCTGAAACGGCCGCCCGGAACCGGCGGCCGCCGCCGGATCGGGATGTCACCTCACGCGTGGTCGTACACCGTCACCGCCACGTCCCGCGCGCAGAGCGCCCCGGTGACGATCGGCTCGATACGGGACCACCTGCCGCCGGCGAGCCCGCAGCCGATGCGGGGCATGTGGACGCTCGCGCCCAGCTCCAGCGCGTGGCCGGCCAGCGCGCCGAGGCAGCGCTCGACGGCGTCGTAGCGGATGGGCGGGCCGCCGCTGCCGGTGCGTATCCCGCGCTGGCCGACCATGTTGGCCACCCACACGTCGGGCCGCACCCGCACCACCTGCACCGCCCCGAGCCCGAAGTCGTTCCCGGCGCGCCCCCGGTGCCAGGCCCTGAACGCGGCCTCCGGCTCGGGCCAGCGCCGCGAGAGCGCGAGGACGAAGCCCTTCCCCCACCCGCCGATGTCGTTGCAGACGTGGGCGATCAGCTTGGGCCCCTTGGCCTGCGGACTCGTCGCGTCCCCGGAAACGATCCTCAGCGGCTCCATGCCCCCACGGTAGGCGGGGGCACTGACGACGGGTCGCCGCGAACGGCGTCCGGGGTGACGAGCGCAACACCAGGCCCGGGGGCGCGGCCGGGTTTCCTCATTCCGCAGGCCGGGCGGCGGACGGGCCGCCGTTTCAAAGGGTGGACGGCGTCTGCGCCCTCCCATCGCGCGAAGTGGGACATTTCCCTCGATGGAATTCCCCCGGAACGTTCGAGCGGGCGGGCGGCGGGGCCCGTAAGCTCCCGTCATGCAGGTGATCCAGTCAACGAAACTCGCCAATGTCTGCTACGAGATCCGCGGACCCGTCCTCGAAGAGGCGATGCGGCTCGAAGCGGCAGGTCATCGCATCCTCAAGCTGAACACCGGCAACCCCGCGGCCTTCGGCTTCGAGTGCCCGCCGGAGATCCTCGAGGACATGCTCCGCAACCTGGGCAACGCCCACGGCTACGGGGACGCGAAGGGCCTGCTGTCGGCGCGGCGAGCGGTCATGCAGCACTACCAGACCAAGGGCATCCACCTGGACGTCGAGGACATCTACCTCGGCAACGGCGTCTCCGAGCTGATCCAGATGTCGATGCAGGCGCTGCTGGACGACGGCGACGAGGTCCTCGTGCCCGCCCCCGACTACCCGCTGTGGACGGCTTCCGTCTCGCTGGCCGGCGGCACCGCCGTGCACTACCGCTGCGACGAGCAGTCCGACTGGATGCCCGACCTCGCCGACATCGAGCGCAAGGTCACCGACCGCACCCGCGCGATCGTGATCATCAACCCGAACAACCCGACCGGCGCCGTCTACGACGACGAGATGCTGCGGGGCCTGACGGACATCGCGCGCCGGCACAACCTGGTGGTCTGCTCCGACGAGATCTACGACCGGATCCTCTACGACGGCGCCACGCACACGAACACCGCCGCGATCGCGCCCGACCTGCTGACCCTGACCTTCAACGGGCTGTCCAAGAACTACCGCGTGGCCGGCTACCGGGCGGGCTGGATGGCGGTCTGCGGGCCCAAGAAGAACGCCTCCTCGTACATCGAGGGCCTGACGATCCTGGCGAACATGCGCCTGTGCGCGAACATGCCCTCGCAGCACGCCGTCGCCACCGCCCTGGGCGGGCGCCAGTCGATCGTCGACCTGGTGCTGCCGGGCGGCCGGCTGCTGGAGCAGCGCGACACGGCGTACGACCTGCTGACGCAGATCCCGGGCATCACCTGCGTGAAGCCCAAGGGCGCGCTGTACCTGTTCCCGAAGCTGGACCCGGCGGTCTACAAGGTCAAGGACGACCGGCAGATGGTCCTCGACCTGCTGCGCGCCGAGAAGATCATGGTCGTGCACGGCACGGGCTTCAACTGGCCCGAGCCCGACCACTTCCGGATCGTGACCCTGCCCAGCACCAAGGACCTCGCGGACGCCGTCACCCGGATCGGCCGCTTCCTGGACGGCTACGGGCAGCCGTAGCGTCACCGGCCCGCGCTCCAGCCGTGGTCAGCCAGGATTCGACTCAACCTTAGACCGGTTCCAATGTAGGATGGCCTCCTGACCCAGCAGGAGGCCTCCTCATGTACGAGCCGATCCGCCCCAAGTCGGTCGTCCACCGAGTGGACGGCAACCACACCGACGCCCATTACCCGCAGAGCAGCCGGGGCGAAGCCCTCGACATCCAGCTCGCCGGGCACCTCTCCGCGCTGCTCGCCGTCACCGACGAACTCGGCCTCGACGACGACGGCGCCGTCCGCATCGCCGCCCAGGTCACCCGCCTGCGCGGCTCCCACCCCGTCCGCATCGCCTATCCCGCGCTGGCCGACGGGGCCGACAGCCGCACCCTCCACCGCCGCGCCCGCGACCTCGCCGCGCGCGCCCTGCTCGTCGCCGCGTCCCGCGCCGACACCGCCGCGGCGATCCTCGCGGCGCAGCGCATGGACGCCCACACCGCCGCCCTCGAAACCCCGGACCGGGCCGGCGCCCACTGACGGCCCCGGTCCGGGACCGCGCAGGCTCCGGACCGGGCGCCATGCCCCGCGGGGGCGGAGCTGAGGCCGCACGCCCCCCGGTTCCGCGCCGCTAGGACTCCCCCGGCTCCCCGACCCCCGTCACCCCGCACCACACGCGGGCCCCCGCCGCCCACACCGGGCCGACGGCCTCCGCGCGGGCCGGCGGGGCGCCGGCGGCCAGCCCCCGGAGGGGGACCAGGGCGCGGGCCTCCCGGGCGTCCGGCAGCGAAGGCGGTCCGTCGCGGAACGCGACCGTGGCGACGTACGAACCCTCGCCGCGGGCCTCCACCACCGCCACCGCGCGCCGGCTCGGCGGGTCGATCCGGCAGTCGGTGATCCGTACGTCCGGCGGTGCCGCCGCCGGGACCGGGGAGCCGCCGGCCCAGACGTACAGTCCCAGCGGGGCGAACACCAGCAGGCAGGACAGCCCCGCCAGGCCCACCACCCACCCCTGCCACTTCAACGCACCCGCGCCCACGCTCACGCCCATCCCCCGATCCTCCCGCCGCCCGCTGCCGCCCACCAGCACCCGCCGACCCGGACAGCATTTCGAAGCGGGACCGTCTGGACACCCGGCGTTCATCCGAGCACGCGCGGAATGTGGGTTTCCGTGAGCAGGCTGCACCCGTGAGACGCATCCTCGGAATCGCTCTGGCGGTCCTCCTGATGGGCGGCGTGATCGCCGTCATCGTCCTCGGGGGAACCGGAACACCAGAGGGCACGGCAACGAAGACCGTGCGTGGCGTCATCGGGTCGGAGAAGTCCGAGTTCTTCCGCGATCCCGACGTCGTCAAGGCCCTCGCAGCCAAGGGCTACACCGTGAAGACGGAGACCTCGGGCTCCTGGGCCATGGACCAACTGGCCCTCAAGGAGTACGACTTCGCCTTCCCCAGCAGCAGCGAGCCCGCCGACGAGATCGCCGCGAAGGCCGGGGTGAAGGGCGCGCAGAGCGCGAAGCCCTTCTTCTCCCCCCTCGTGGTCATCGCCCGCGCCCACGCGGCGAAGGTCCTCGCCGACAACGGCCTCGTGAAGCCGAACGGCAAGAACACCGGCACCCTCCTCATGGACCCCTTCCTCAAGGCCGCCGGCGAGGACCGCACCTGGCAGCAGCTGCCCGGCTCGGCCGCGCACGCCGAGCTGACCGGGACGGTCTTCATCAAGACCTCCGACCCCACCACCTCCAACTCCGGCGCCCTGTTCATCGGCGCCGCCTCCAACGTCGCCAACGACAAGACGGTCGTCTCCGACGACGCGGGCATCGAGCGCACCGCGCCCCTCCTCCGGAAGCTGATCTCCGTCCAGGGCTCCCTGGAGCCCAGCACCGACGGCCCCTTCCGCTCCTTCATCAGCGGCAGCGGCGAGCCGCTGGTCCTGGCGTACGAAGCCCAGGTCGCCGCGCTGCTCCTCCAGAAGCAGGCCACCGGAGAGGCCGCGAGCATGGTCGTGCTGTACCCGGACACCACCGTCAACTCCCCGCACACCTTCGTACCGCTCGGCGAGAAGGCCAAGGACCTCGGCACGCTCCTCGCCACCGACGAGAAGCTGCGCGAACTGGCCCTGCGGCACGGCTTCCGCCCGCAGGAGGGCACCGCCGAGTTCTCGGCGTCCACCGCCCGGTACGCCGGCTACCTCAACCCGGAGCTGACCGGCATCCGCCAGGTCAGCGCACCGACCGTGAAGGTCCTGGCGGTGCTCGCGGGCCGCGCCAAGGGACAGGGGGGCACACCGTGACACTGACACCGCCCGAGGACGGGCCGCTCTTGCTGACCGCGCCCGAGCCCGTCCCCGCCGTGGAGCGCGGACAGGCCTCCGGCCTCGTACCGCTCCAGGACGGGGTCCGGGAGGAGATGGCCCGCCGGGCCCGGGAGTACGTCGCCCAGCTCGCCGGCATCGACGCCCGCTCGCCGGAGTTCGCCACCCGCCTCGGCGACATCGCCGCCCTCGGCTCCGCCGACATGCGCACCGCCGCCCAGCAGTCCAACCGGATGCTGGAGCGGGCCGTACGCTCCCTCGGCGCGGACGGCGGCGGCGACGCCCAGGCCCGCGTCGCGGGCTCGCTCGTCGAGCTGCGCCGCACCGTCGAGGACCTCGACCCGCGGGACGCCCCCGCCAAGGGGGTCCGCAGGCTGCTGGCGAAGCTGCCGGGCGGCAACCGGCTCCGCGACCACATCGCCACGTACGCCTCCTCCCAGGCCACCCTGAACCGGATCGTGGGCGCGCTGCGCGGCGGCCAGGACGAGCTGCGCCGCGACAACGCGGCCCTGCACACCGAGCGGACCCGGCTCTGGGAGACGATGGGCAGGCTCCAGGAACACGCGGTGCTCACCGAGGCCCTGGACGCCGCCGTCGAGCAGCGGATCGCCGAAGCCGGGCGCACGGACCCCGGCCAGGCGGACGCCCTCCGCTCCGACGTGCTGTTCCCCGTGCGCCAGAAGCACCAGGACCTGCTGACGCAGCTGGCCGTGTGCGCGCAGGGCTACCTGGCGATGGACGTGGTCCGGCGCAACAACGAGGAGCTCATCAAGGGCGTCGACCGGGCCGCGACGACCACCGTCTCGGCGCTGCGCATCGCGGTGATGCTGGCCTCGGCCCTGGACCACCAGCGCGCGGTCGTCGAGCAGGTCAACGCCCTGAAGGGCACCACCGAGGAGCTGATCCGGGGCAACGCGGAGATGCTGGCCACCCAGACCGGGGACATCCAGCGGATCGCCGCGGACCCGGCGGTCGGGGCGGAGACCCTCCGGACGGCCTTCGCGCAGATCTACAAGACCCTCGACGCGATCGACACCTTCAAGGTCCAGGCCACCGAGAACATGGCGGCGACGGTGGAGTCCCTGACGGGCGAGCTCCAGGCGGCCTCGGCCTACCTGAGCCGCGCCCGCACCGCGAGCGCCCTGGAAGGCGGGGACCGATGAAGCCGCCCGCCACGAGGACGAAGCCGTACGCGACGACGCACACCACGGCACGGGCGACGAGGGCCCGGCCGCGCGGACGCCTGGCCGCGGCGGTGGTCCTGGCCGCGGCCCTGCTGGGCGCCGCTGCCTGCACCTCGGACGAACCCGCCACGGGCACGGGCGGCGGTTCCGCGGGCGGAACCGGGAAGCAGGGGTACAAGGAGGGCCGGCTCCGCGTGCTGGCCTCCAGCGAGCTCGCCGACATGGCGCAGGTCCTCAAGGACGCCAAGGCCGCCACCGGGGTCTCGGTCGACTTCACCTGGTCGGGCACGCTGGACGCGGCCGAGCAGGTCGCCTCCGGCAAGGCGGACGGCACGTACGACGCGGTCTGGCTGTCCTCCAACGACTACCTGCGGCTGCGCCCGGAGGCCGCCGCCAAGCTCGCCAACGAGACCCCCGTGATGTCCTCGCCGGTCGCCGTCGGCGTGAAGCCGGAGGCGCTGGCCCGGCTCGGCTGGAAGCCGGAGGAGGTCACCTGGTCGGCGGTCGAGGAGGCCGTGGCGGCCGGGAAGCTGACGTACGGGATGACGGACCCTGTGCGCTCCAACTCCGGCTTCTCCGCCCTCGTCTCGGTGGCCTCGGGGCTGTCGGGCGCGCAGTCGGCGCTGACCGACGCGGACGTGCGGAAGGCCCGGCCCCGGCTGAAGGAGTTCTTCAAGGGGCAGAAGCTGACCTCCGGCTCCTCGGGCTGGCTCGTGACGGCGTACCCCAGGCGGGACGACGTGGACGCGCTCGTCAACTACGAATCGGTGCTGCTGTCGATGAACGACCGGGCGAAGGCCCCGCTGAAGGTGATCCGCCCGAAGGACGGGGTGGTCACCGCGCACTACCCGCTGACGCTGCTCGCGTCGGCCCCGGCCGGGGCGCGGGAGTCGGGCCGGCTGCTGACGGAGTACCTGCGGGGCGACACGGCGCAGAGGGCGATCACGCAGAAGACCTTCCGGCGGCCGGTGGCGGCCGGGGTGGCTCCGGCGGCCGGGCTGGACTCCTCGGTGCGGCGCGAACTGCCCTTCCCGGGCGACCGGTCGGTGGCGGACGGGCTGCTGGCCTCGTACGAGAACGAGCTGCGCCGGCCCTCGCGGACGGTGTACGTGCTGGACACCTCGGGTTCGATGGCGGAGGCCGACCGGATCGGGCGGCTTCGGTCGGCGCTCACCGACCTGACCGGAACGGGGAGTTCGGGGACGGGGCAGCGGTTCCGGGACCGTGAGGAGGTGACGCTGCTGCCCTTCGGCGACAAGGTGAAGGAGGTGCTCACGCACGTCGTCGAGCCGGGCGATCCGGGGCGGGCCCTGGACGCGATCCGGGCGGACGTGAAGTCGCTGCGCCCGGAGGGGGGCACGGCCGTCTACGCCAGTCTGAAGGCCGCCTACCGGCATCTGGGTCAGGGCGACGGCGACGCGTTCACCTCGATCGTGCTGATGACGGACGGGCGGAGCGGGGACAAGGCGAAGGACTTCGACTCCTTCTACGCCGGGCTGCCGCAGGCGCACAAGCGCACGCCGGTCTTCGCGGTGCTGTTCGGGGATTCGGACCGCGCGGAGCTGACGCACATCACGGAGCTGACCGGTGGCCGGCTCTTCGACGCGACCGACGGGACCGGTTCCTTGGACGGGGCCTTCGAGGAGATCCGTGGCTACCAGTAGGGCGCTCGCGTACCTGGAGTCGAAGAAGAACCTGTGGGGCAGTGCCTGCGGGCTCGCCGGGCTGGTCCTGACCCTGGCCGGTGCCGCGGGTGCGTACTGGCCGGCGGTGATCGCGGGTCTGTACGGGGCGGGCGCGCTGCTCGCCCCGCCGGACCGGACGCCTCCGCCGCTGTTCCCCGGCGCCGCCGAGCAGCTGGACCTCGTACGGGAGGACCTGGGCCGGCTGCGCGCGTACGTGGCGGAGGTGGAGCTGCCGGCGGCGGCGGAGGGGAAGCTGGGCGAGCTGCTGGACCTGTACGCGGCCCTGCTGGATCCGGACCGGGTGGCGCAGGTGCTGGCGGCGGAGCCGGAGGCGGTGCACGCGCTGGCGCGGGCGGTCCGGACGGACGTGCCGGAGTGCGTGGACACGTACGACCGGACGCGCTGGTGGACCCGGCTGACGCCGGGCGGGGAGGGCCCGGAGCGGCACCTGGAGCGGCAGCTGTCGGTGCTGTCGCAGGAGGCGCAACGCCTGACGGCGGACCTCCAGGACAGGGAGGTCCGCCGTCAGCAGACGCACACGGCCTATCTGGAGGAGCGCGGACGCTCCTGAGGCGGGCGGCGGCCGGGACAGTGGCGCCGGCCCGTCGGCCAGTCAGGCGTGTGCTGCGATGGGAAAGCCTTGGTCGGGGATTCCCACAGCGGTGGGAGCACCTTGGTCGGGGACTCCCACGTTCGTGTGCCCTGTCGTGTCAGGGCTGCCCTGTCGTGTCAGGGCGGGGCGGCCGGCCGGAGAACGGCCGGCCGGGTGCTCAGCCGAGGCGCTCGACCAGCGCGTGGTACTGGTCCCACAGCTCCTTCGGAGTGTGGTCGCCGTAGGTGTTGAGGTGCTCGGGGACCAGGGCGGCCTCCTCGCGCCAGACCTCCTTGTCGACGGTGAGGAGGAAGTCGAGGTCCTCGTCCGCGATGTCGAGGCCGTCGAGGTCCAGGGCGTCCTTGGTCGGCAGGACCCCGATGGGGGTCTTGACGCCCTCGGCCGTGCCGTCGAGGCGGCCGACGATCCACTTGAGGACGCGGCTGTTCTCGCCGAAGCCGGGCCACACGAACTTGCCCGCGTCGTTCTTGCGGAACCAGTTCACGTAGTAGATCTTCGGGAGCTTGGACTGGTCCTTGCCGGCCGCGACCTTGACCCAGTGGGCCATGTAGTCGCCCATGTTGTAGCCGCAGAAGGGCAGCATCGCGAAGGGGTCGCGGCGCAGTTCGCCGACCTTGCCCTCGGCGGCGGCGGTCTTCTCGGAGGCGATGTTCGAGCCGATGAAGACGCCGTGGTTCCAGTCGAAGGACTCGGTGACCAGCGGGACGGCGGAGGCGCGGCGGCCGCCGAAGAGGATCGCGGAGATCGGGACGCCCTTGGGGTCCTCCCACTCGGGGGCGATCGTCGGGCACTGCGAGGCCGGGACGGCGAAGCGGGCGTTGGGGTGGGCCGCCGGGGTGTCGCTCTCCGGGGTCCAGTCGTTGCCCTTCCAGTCGATGAGGTGGGCGGGCGCCTCTTCGGTCATGCCCTCCCACCACACGTCGCCGTCGTCGGTGAGCGCGACGTTGGTGAAGACGGTGTTGGCGTACATCGTCTTCATGGCGTTGGCGTTGGTGTGCTCACCGGTGCCCGGGGCGACGCCGAAGAAGCCGGCCTCCGGGTTGATCGCGTAGAGGCGGCCGTCCTCGCCGAAGCGCATCCAGGCGATGTCGTCGCCGATGGTCTCGACCGTCCAGCCGGGGATCGTGGGCTCCAGCATGGCCAGGTTGGTCTTGCCGCAGGCGCTCGGGAACGCGGCGGCGACGTACTTCGCCCCACCCTCGCCGGCCGGCGGGGTGAGCTTGAGGATCAGCATGTGCTCCGCGAGCCAGCCCTCGTCGCGGGCCATGACGGAGGCGATGCGCAGCGCGTAGCACTTCTTGCCGAGCAGGGCGTTGCCGCCGTAGCCGGAGCCGAAGGACCAGATCTCGCGGGTCTCGGGGAAGTGCGAGATGTACTTGGTGGTGTTGCAGGGCCACGGCACGTCGTCCTGGCCCTCGGCGAGCGGAGCGCCGAGGGTGTGGACGGCCTTGACGAAGAAGCCGTCGGTGCCGAGCTCGTCGAGGACGGCCTTGCCCATGCGGGTCATGGTGCGCATGGCGACCGCGACGTAGGCGGAGTCGGTGATCTCGACGCCGATCGCGGAGAGGTCGGAGCCGAGGGGGCCCATGCAGAAGGGGACGACGTACATCGTCCGGCCCTTCATGGAGCCGCGGAAGATGCCCTTCTCGCCCGCGAAGCCCCCCTCACCGGTGAAAAGGGCCTTCATCTCCGCCGGGGCCTTCCAATGGTTGGTCGGGCCCGCGTCCTCCTCCTTCTCGGAGCAGATGAAGGTCCGGTCCTCGACGCGCGCGACGTCGGAGGGGTCGGAGGCGGCGTAGTACGAGTTCGGGCGCTTGGTCTCGTCGAGCTTCTTGAACGTGCCCTTGGCGACGAGCTCCTCGCACAGGCGCTCGTACTCGGCCTCGGAGCCGTCGCACCAGACGATGCGGTCCGGCTGGGTCAGGGCTGCGATCTCCTCCACCCAGGAGACGAGCTCCCGGTGGTTCGTCGGGACGGAAGTGGGAGCCGCGTTGTCGCGCGCCACGATTGCTCCTTGTTGAGGGGTTGTTTGGTGTATGCCCCGTGGGGGCTGCGACCCGGACGCTTCGCGCTCCGCTCATCCGGTGCCGACCGCACTCATCTGATCATCCGGTGCGTGTGCGCATATGTCCAGGGGGCCTCTCACGTGAGCATCGCCACGTCCGTCAATCTTCCGTAAAGAGGACTAACGGAAAGCTACGGACCCGTAGGTAGCATGTGGACCATGACTTCAGACGCCGCCGCCGCGCCGGCCCCCCAGGCCTCCCCGGTCGTCCAGGCCCTGGAGGCGGCCGAGACCGCCCTGGAGGAGAAGCCGCTGATGCGCGGCTGGCTGCACCTCGGGATGTTCCCCGCCGTGGTGGTCGCCGGCCTGGTGCTGATGGCCTTCACCGACTCGACGGAGGCCCGCGTCGCCTGCGGGGTGTACGTCCTGACCGCCTGCCTGCTCTTCGGCGTCAGCGCCGTCTACCACCGCGGCACGTGGGGGCCGCGCGGCGAAGCCGTCCTACGGCGGCTCGACCACGCGAACATCTTCCTGATCATCGCGGGCACCTACACCCCGCTCACGGTCCTGCTGCTGCCCGGCTCCACCGGCAAGACCCTGCTGTGGGCGGTGTGGATCGCGGCCGCGGCCGGGATCGCCTTCCGGGTCTTCTGGGTCGGCGCACCGCGCTGGCTCTACACCCCGTGCTACATCGCCATGGGGTGGGCGGCCGTCTTCTTCCTGCCCGACTTCATGCGGACCGGCGGCATCGCCGTCCTGGTCCTGGTGATCGTCGGCGGTCTGCTCTACAGCGTGGGCGGGGTCATCTACGGGATGAAGCGCCCCAACCCCTCCCCCCGCTTCTTCGGCTTCCACGAGGTCTTCCACTCCCTGACGCTCGCGGCCTTCGTGGCCCACTACATCGGCATCTCGCTGGCCGCCTACCAGCACGCGTAGGCACCCGCTGCCCGATCGCGAGGGGACGCCCGCACGGACGGAGGTGCCCCCGGGGTGCCTTGCCGTGCGGGCGACGACCGCTCCGGATCGACACCGTCACACGGCCGGAGCAGGATGGAAGGAGTCGGCCCAGGGGCAGCGGGGGACCATCGACATCACGGTGCGTGACCACCGTGACCTGCGGAATGGACATCCGATGACATCCAGCGGGATACGGACGAAGAGAGTCCTCCGGCTCTGCGCAGGAGCCGGGATGGCATGCGGTCTCGTGGCCGGCCTGGCCACGCCGGCGGCCGCCGGCGAGAAACCCCCGGCCCCCACGACGGTGCGCGTCTGGACGGAGGGAACCACCGCCTACGTCACCTTCAGGGACAACACGCCCGACGAGAGCGGTCACTGGGTCGCCGTCTTCGAGAAGGACAACCCCAACAACGAAGCCGGCAAGGTGCGGAAGCTCTACCCGGGCGCCCCCGGGAAGGGACGGCTGGTCACCCGGACGCTCCCGGGTGTCAAGCCCGGCGTGGCGTACTGCGGGGCCGCGCAGGCGATGGTGCCCACGACGGACAGCGCGTCGGGTTTCCCCACGAACGAGTTCAGCGACTGGGGCAAGAACGTCTGCAGCGCCGCGACCGACCCGGCCGATCCCGCCGGCGCGCCCACGAACGCCTCGCTGGGCACGTTCAACGGCGAGTTCGCCCCGACGACCGGCACCAACCGGACCTACTGGCTGCCGTACTTCAGCTCCGCCGGGGAGGCCAAGGGCGCGGTGGTCGATGTCACCACCGAGGGGTCGCTGTCGATCAGGAAACCACCGGAGAACACCACCTTCAGCGGCTTCCAGTGCACCATGCACGCTCCCGCGGCCGACGGCAAGGTCAGGGGTTACCTCTGCACCGGAGGCACCCTGAAGGCCGGTGAGAAGAAGGAGCTCCCGGTCTTCGCGCACGTGGACAAGGCGGGCCAGGGTGTCATCCGCGCCACCCTCCGCGTAGCGGGCGACACCAACCCGGGTGACAACTCCAGCCTCTACACCGTGATGGCCAAGTGAGGCCGGCGCCCCGGGCTGTGCCCGGGGCACCGGCCCCCGTGGAGGGACGGCTTCAGCAGGCGTAGCCGTCGCGGTCCGCGTCCAGCCGCAGCGGGTCGCTACCGTTGACCTTCATCCGCTTCGGGTACGTGTGCGCGGCCAGCCAGTCGCAGCGGGCCCCGGTGGTGTTCTCGACCTCCGCCGGGAACACCGTCGGCACGCACAAGGTGGCCGTGCCGTAGTGCCGGTCGCAGCCCGCGACCTTGGGGCTGACCGGGGCCGAGTCCCGCTTGGCCGGGTTCGGCCTGGCCGGGCCCAGCTGGTCCGCGAAGGAGTGCTGGTGCGCCGAGGGCTGCTGGTCCTGCCCGCCCGACAGGGCGGCCAGGGCCGGGGCCCCGCCCACGTGCACCCACTGGGCGATCGACGGCACGTCGTTCGCGTCGACCGCGAACAGCATGTACCAGCCGGGCGGCGCCAGGTTCGGGTTGCTGGTCACGTTCAGGTCGACCGTCGTGCTGTCCACCACCGTCAGCGGCAGGTCCACGAACCGCTGGTTCGGGTCCGAGGAGTGCGTGACGGCGGCCGGCCGGATCAGCTCCGCCTTGGCGATGGGCCGGTCGACGGTGATCCGCTGCGTGTCCCCGTACACCCACCGCGTGTCGATCACCGAGGTGATCTGCGGTCGGGCGCCCTTGAACAGGTAGGGCGGGGTGTAGACCGACACGCTGTGGTTGTAGGTGCCGTTGCCCGGGTTGTCGCCGACCGACATGACCCGGCCGTCGGGCAGCAGGAAGGACGCCGAGTGGTACGTCCGCGGGATGGGGTCGGTGGCGAGGCCCGCCTGGTAGGTGTTGGCGGCCGGGTCGAAGAGCGAGGCCTCGAAGACCGGGTCGGCGCGGTCGTGGAGGCCGCCGCCGGTCTCCAGCACCTTTCCGTCGGGCAGCAGCACGGCGGAGACGTACATCTTGCCCTCGGCGCCGGTCTGCGGGCGCTTGCCCGTGCCGGTGTCGACCAGGCCCTGGGGGAGGTCGGGGCCCGCGGTGTAGGCGGGGCTCGGCTTCTTCAGGTCGATGATGTCGGTGAGCCGGTTGGCGGCCGGGTTGGTCTCGTTGTTGCCGCCGCCGATGGTCAGGACCCGCTGGTCCTGGGCCGGGGGCAGCAGGACGCTCGCCGACTCGTCGCGCTGGTCCTTGTTCCGCAGTCCGGGCACGTCGGTGATGGTGTTGGCGTCGTAGTCGTAGACCGAGGCGCCGGAGCCGGGCGTGCCGTTGCCGAAGGTGTGGCTGCCGGAGTAGAAGAGCCGGCCGTCCTGCATCAGGATCATCGACGGGTACAGGCCCCAGTACGACCAGGTCTGGTTGACCTCGTTCATCGGCAGCCACTTTCCCTGCGCCGCCGAGAACTTCTCCGCGGTGACGTTGCCCGTGGAGTCCTCCTTCAGCCCGCCGAAGGAGATCACGTCGCCGTTGCCGAGGATGGTGGCGGACGGGTACCAGTGGCCGCCGTTCATGTCGTTGGTCCGCGTGTACTGCTCGGTGGCCGGGTCGAAGACGTACGAGTCCTTCAGGCCCTGGTAGCCGATCTTGCCGTCGGCGGACGGGTAGCCCTTGTTGCCGCTCATGACCAGCACCCGGCCGTCGGCCAGCTGCACGTGTCCGGAGCAGAACATGTCCACCGGCGTCGGGATCGTCCTGACGCTGCCGGCCACCGGGTCGTAGACGGCGGAGGTGAAGGTACCGGCGTTGAACTGGGAGATGTCGTTGCCGGAGCCGGCGATCAGCAGCACCTTCCCGTTCCTCAGCACGACCGCGTGCATGGAACGCACCGGGTTCTGGGCCGCCATCACCTCCCACTTGCCCTGGGCGCACTGCTCGGCGGTACCCGTGCAGGCGGGCTGGGGCACCGGTGCCGCCACCTCCTCCAGCGCGTAGTCGTCGGAGGTGAGGGTGCCCACCCCGTAGACGGACAGGCCCCACGCGATCTTGTCGGTGTTCGGCGGGACGGCGGGCGTACGGACTTCCGTACGCGCCCACGCGGCGCTGACCGGCGGGTTCTGCAGGTCGGTCCAGTACTGCCAGCCGGTGGTGGTGTCGTGGCGGAACACCGTCACCGACACATCGGGGGTGTTCGACTTGTACCAGGCGGACAGGTCGTACTGCCTGCCCGGCACCACGCTCGGGGCACAGGTGGCGCTCTCGGTGACCAGGGCCTTGCGGTCACCGCTGACGCGGCGGGTGAGCGAGACCTTCATGGCCCTGGTGCCGCTGTGGGCGTCGGCGACGGTGGCGAAGGTGAAGTCGTTGTCGCCCCAGCCCGACCGGGACCAGCAGGACGGCATGTCGGAGCCCGCCGCGCCGGCGGTCTCGAAGCCGGGGTTGGTGAGCAGGTTGGGCGGTCCGGCCGTGGCCTGCTGGGGTGCGGTCAGGAGGAGGCAGGCGGTCATCGCGCCGACGGCGAGGAGGGCGGCCCGGCGCCCCGCCCTCCGTCGGATCTTCCTACGCATACGCGGTTCCTTTCGGTGCGGCTCAACTCCTGGCGGTGCGCGCCGCGCGCGGCCCGCGCGGCAGGTAGACGAGCGCTTCGGTGGCGGCGAAGCGCAGGACGAAGGTGGTGGCCAGCGCGAGGGCGGTCGCGGGCAGCACGTCCATGCCGAAGCGGCCCACGAACAGCGCGATGAGCGGGATGCGCAGCAGCAGGTCGGCGTTGGCGAGGAGGGCGAAGCGGCCCAGGCGGTCCGCCCAGTGGCGGTGGCGTCGCCGGTCGCGGAAGAGCAGGGTCTCGATGAGGAGGAAGTTCCACAGGACGCCGGCCTGGTTGGCGACGGCCTCCGCGGCGAGGTACTGCATCCCGACGTGGGTGAGCAGCCAGAGCGCCAGCAGGTTGGGGACGAAGCCGGAGAGCCCGATCAGCCCGAAGCCGGCCATCCGGGCGAGGCGGTTCGCGGAGCGCAGGGCCGCGAGGTGCGTCAGGAAGCGCAGCCCTTCGCGGGCGGTGGACTTCGACTCCCCGGCGAAGCGGTCCTGGAAGACGAAGGGGACCTCGGCGCGCCGCTCGGGGCGGCAGCGGACGGTGAGCTCCAGCAGGACCTTGTAGCCGAGGGGCTGGAGCGCGGCGCTCGTCACGGCCGTCCGCCGCATCGCGAAGAAGCCGCTCATCGGGTCGCTGATGCCGCGCAGGGCGCGCGGGAAGAGCCCCTTGGCCAGCCAGGTCGCACCGCGCGAGACGGCGACGCGGTAGCTGCCGGCGAGCCCGGCCCGGCTGCCGCCGGGCAGGTAGCGGGAGGCGACGACGAGGTCGGCGCCCGTGCGCTCCCCCTCGCCGACGAGTTCGGGAACCAGGTGGGGCGGGTGCTGGAGGTCGGCGTCCATGACCACGATCCAGTCGGACCCGGCCCGTTCGATCCCGGCGACGACGGCCCCGCCGAGGCCGCCGTCCGGGCTCTCGCGGTGCAGGACGGACACCGGGAAGGGGCAGTCGGCGGCGGCCTTCTCGATCACGGCGGGGGTGTCGTCGGTGGAGTCGTCGACGAACAGCACCTCGAAAGCCGGCCGGCCGGGGACGGCCGCGCTCAGCCGGCCGAGCAACTCCCGTACGTTGCCGGACTCGTTGCGGGTCGGGACGATCAGGGTGACGCTGCCGCCGGCCGCCACCGGCGGAGCGTCGACTTCCGGATCATTCAGGGCGTGCGGGGGCCACGGGTCCTCGCTCATGGTGGTTCAGCTCCCACTCTCGCGGTCGGTGCGGCGGATCTCGATACGGTCCTCGCCCGTACCGAAGACGGCGACCGCGGTCGAATGCTCGAGAGCAGCCTTCACGTTGGGCAGGTCCGCCGCGTCGCGACGCACGGTGGGCGAGGAGACCACGTAGTCGATGTCGCGCCAGCCGCGCGGCAGGGTCCTGGTGACGGCCGGGTCGAGGTCCGCCTTGTAGAACCAGATGGCCCCGTCCCCGGGGGCGAATCCGTGGTGGACGGCGTCCAACCAGAGCGCGTCGTCGACGAGGACGCGGGTGTTCGCCGGGTTGGCGACCTCCCGGCCCAGCCAGGCGGCGGCCTGCCGGTAGGGGCCGTTGGCGTCGACGGTGAGGGCGGTGCGGTTGCCCTCGTACCAGCGCGGCAGCACGTACGCGGCGGCCGCCACGGCCAGGACGCCGACCAGCGCCCGGCGCGCGTACACCACGCCCCTGCGCTCCTCCGGCGTACGGCGGCGGCGCAGCACCGCGTGCGTGACGCTGGCCGCGCCCCCGGCGAGGACCAGGGCGAGGAACGGCAGGGCCTGGATCACGTACATCGCCGGGAGGTAGCCGGAGGGACGCATCGCGACCACGGCCAGGATCACCGCGGCCAGGGCCGGCCCGGCGAGCGCGCGGGCGGTCACCGACCACCTGTGGGTCGCCAGCAGCAGCACGGCGCCGGCCAGCCCGCCGAGCGGCAGGACGGTGTCGTAGTACAGCCAGGACCGTAAGACCGCGTTCGAGCCGGAGCCGGGGTCGAGGATGAAACCGGAGCCGGGACGGCTCATCTGGTAGGTGATGCCGTCGATCAGGGAGACGTGCCCGTCGCCGGGCAGCAGCTCGTTGTTGAGCAGGGCGTACAGCGGGTACGAGAGCCCTATCAGCGTGCAGGCGGTGATCGCCCCGGTCACGGCGAACTTGCGGGTGTCACGGTGGCTGTGGCGCCACATCGTCACCAGCAGCGCCGGAAGCACCACCAGCATCGTCTCCTTGGTCAGGACGGCGGTGGCCGCCGCAAGGCCCGAACCGAAGTGGTGCCACAGGTGGCGCCTGGGGGACGCGGCGAGGCAGAAGGCCAGCAGCATCCACATCACGGCGAGGTTGTCGAGGAAGATCTCCCGCTGGAGGACCACCGACAGCGGGGACAGCCCGAACAGCCCCATCGCCAGCCCCGCCGCCCAGCGCGGCAGCCACAGCCGGCGCGCCAGGACGTACATCAGCACCGAGCCGGCGCCGGACACGGCGAGCATCGAGAAGCGCATCGGCGCGACCGTCATCCAGTCGGGCACGAAGAGGGAGGGCAGGTACGTCAGTCCCGCGATCTGGATCCATCCGAGCGGCGGATGGTCGTACCAGTACGTGTAGTGGGCCAGCCCCTCGCCCTGCTGGACGGCCCACGCCTGGGCCAGGTAGGTGCCCTCGTCGTCGCTGAGCGTCGGGAAGCCCGTGATGTTCCAGCCCTGTACGAGGACGATCACGAGCAGGACGGCGCCGCAGAGCAGCAGGTCCGGGCGGGAGGAGCGGAAGCGCACCATCGGGCGCGCGGGAGCCGCCGGACGCGCCCCGGAACCGGAGCTGGAGCCGGAGTCGGAACCGGAACTGGAGCCGGACCCGGACCCGGGCGGGCGCCGGACGGGCAGCAGCTGGGCGGTGGCCGTGGCGTCGGCCGGCTGGGGACCAGTGGCCGTGGGCAGGGTGGCGGTCACCGGGGGCTGTCCTCTCGGATCGCGGTGGCGGAGGTCAGATGCGCGCCGGTGTGGCTGGTCAGCTCCCACTCGTTGCGGCCGCGCTGCTCGCGCCAGACCGCACGGATCGCGGCGCCCGCCAGCATCACCTGGTAGAAGGGGCCGCCCACGATGAGCTTGAGGTAGTGCGCGAAACGCACCCGCAGGCCGTACTGGCGGCCGAAGTCGTGCAGGCCGACGATCTCGAAGACGAAGGTCACCATCGCTGTGATCATGGGGAGGAAGGTGATGACCGCGACGCCGACCGGCACGTCGAGGAGGACCGCCACGGCGAAGTTGACCGGGATGATCACCCCGGAGGCCGCCTGCATGAACGGGGTCATCAAGGTGTAGCGGGCCAGCCAGCGCTGACCGCGTCCGGGCAGCTGCTGCCAGTCCCTCTTGCGGTAGACCTGGAGGAAGCCCTGGTTCCAGCGGGTGCGCTGCTTCAGCAGGCTCATCAGCGAGCCCGGGGTCTCCTCACGGGTGACCATGTCGGAGTCGTACGCGACGACCACCTTCTTGCCCACCGAGGACAGCCGCACGCCCAGGTCGCAGTCCTCGGCGAGGCAGTTCTGGTCCCAGCCGCCGGCCTCGCGCAGCACCCCGGTGCGCACGAAGACGGTGTTGCCGCCCAGCGGGATGAAGCCCTTCTCGGCGTGCAGGTGGAGACGGGAGCGGAACCAGAAGAAGTACTCCAGGCAGTTGCGCAGGCTGTACCAGCTGGAGTGGAAGTTGATCAGCTGTACCCCGCCCTGGACCACGTCCGCGCCCGTGGCGCGGAAGGCGTGGTCGACGTGGGTGAGCAGCTCGGGGTGGACCTGGTCCTCGGCGTCGAAGACCCCGACGACGTCGCCCCGGCAGTGCGGGAGGGCCGTGTTGAGGGCCTTCGGCTTGTTCTTGGTCTCGTGGTGGTCGACGACGACCCGTACGCGCTCGGGCGCGCCGGCCGCGGCGCGGGCGGCCACGGCGGCCGTCTCCGGATCGTCGTGGCCGACGATGACGATGATCTCGTAATCGGTGTGGCTCGATTCGAGCAGCCGGTCGATGGTGTGTTCCAGCACGGCCTGCTCGTGACGGGCGGGCAGCAGCAGCGAGAAGGCGAGCCGGCCCCCGCCGTCAGGGCTGTCGAAGCGGGTCGAGGCGAGCGTCTCGGGCGTGCGCCAGGCATGCATCTGCCACCACAGCGTGAACGCGGCCATCCAGAAGAGCGCCAGAGAAATGGCGGAAATAAAGATAGAGGTGAGCAAACCGTCCCCCACAGACAAGCCGCAACCCCAGGCGGCGACCGAACCCCGGAGGACGGCCCGGCCCCCCGGCCCGCCGCCTCCGCTTCCCCCCGCGCGCGCACCCCCCAGTGCGCGATTTCGGTTACTCCCGGAGACACGAGACTAGGCAGCGGAGATGAAGGTCAGGCGCCGCACGAATAAAAACCACATTTCCAAGTGGTCCCCGCGCAACCGGAATTGACGCCACTCCGGCGCAATCAGGGACGTACCACGCCCAACTGCTCGGCCAACTCGACCGGTTCGGTCGTAGGCCGCGCGCAGACGAAATGCCGGCACACGTACGCCGTCGGAAGGTCGCGCACCAGTGTGCGCTCGGCCAGAAGGGGGAACTCCCCGCCGCTGCCGTCGGCCATGCGCGGCGGCCCGACCGCCACCACGGCCCCCGGGGCCGTCCCCAGCAACGCCGTCCGGTGCAGCGCGGCCGTCGCCGGGTCCTCCGGCTGCCCCACCACCGCCACCTCGCGCGGCCCGTCGACGAGCGCCTCCGCCACCGCCAGCCCGTGCCCGATGAAACGCGGGGCACGCGGCCCGAGGGCGTGCACCACCCCGAGCGCCCGCTCCGCCGCCTCCCGGTGGGGCCGCGACCCCGTGTGCGCGGCGTACGACAGCAGCGCCCCGGCGGCCGCCGTCCAGCCCGAGGGAGCGGCCGTGTCGGTGGGGTCCTGCGGCCGGCGGATCAGCTGCTCGGCGTCGTGCGCGGTGTCGTACAGCGACCCGTCCTCGGCGGTGAACCGCGCCATCACCAGGTCGACGAGGAACCCGGCGAACTCCAGCCACACCCCCTCCCCCGTGACGGAGGCCAGCGCGAGGAACCCCTCGGCGACGTCCCCGTAGTCCTCCAGCACCCCCGCGTTCGCGCCGGCCCGCCCGTCCTTGCTGGTCCGCGCCAGCCGGGCCCTCCCGTCCATGTGCACCCGCACCAGCAGGTCGGCGGCCTCGATGGCCCGCTCCACCAGGTCCGGCCGCTCGAAGAAGGCCCCGCACTCGGCGAGCGCCGCGACGGCCAGCCCGTTCCAGGCGGCGACGACCTTGTCGTCCCGCCCCGGCGCGGGCCGCCGGGCGCGGGCAGCCAGCAGCCGCTCCCTGATGGAGGCGATCCGCCCGGCCTCCACCGCCGGCCCGTCCAGCGGCAGTTGCAGCACCGACGTGCCGTGCTCGAAGGTCCCCTCCTCGGTGACCCCGAAGTACGCGGCGGCGAGCGCCCCGTCCTCCTCCCCGAGCACCTCGGTCAGCTGCGCGGGCGTCCAGGCGTAGTACGCCCCCTCGACGTGCCCGCCGGTCAGCGGATCCTCGCTGTCGGCATCGAGCGCGGAGGCGAACCCGCCCTGCTCGGTGCGCAGTTCCCGCACCATGAAGTCGGCCGTCTCCAGCGCGACGCGCCGCGCCAGATCGGATCCGGTGGCCCGCCACAGGTGCGCGTACACCCGGCAGAGCAGCGCGTTGTCGTACAGCATCTTCTCGAAGTGCGGTACGACCCACTCCCGGTCCACGGAGTACCGCGCGAACCCGCCGCCGAGCTGGTCGTAGATCCCGCCCCGCGCCATCGCCTCACAGGTGTCGGCGGCCATCTGCAGGGCGCCCTCGGACCCGGTCCGGGCGTGGTGGCGCAGCAGGAACTCCAGCACCATGGACGGCGGGAACTTCGGCGCCCCGCCGAACCCGCCGCGCACGGCGTCGTAGTCCCGCGTCAGCCCGAGCAGCGCCTGCCCCAGCTCCTCGGGCCCCGGCAGCCCGGCCTTCCCGTAGTCCAGCTGCCGCCCGGCCAGATCCCGCACGATCCGCTGCGCGACCTCGGCGACCTCCTCCCGCCGCCCGTCCCAGGCGGCCCGCACGCCTTCGAGCACCTGCGTGAAGGAGGGCATCCCGTGCCGGGGCTCGGGCGGGAAGTAGGTCCCGAAGTAGAAGGGCTCGGCCTCGGGCGTGAGGAACACGGTCATGGGCCACCCGCCCTGCCCGGTCGCCGCCTGCACGGCCTCCATGTAGACGGCGTCGATGTCGGGGCGTTCCTCGCGGTCGACCTTGATGTTGACGAAGTGCTCGTTCATGTAGGCCGCCGCCGCCTCGTCCTCGAAGGATTCGCCAGCCATGACATGACACCAATGACACGCAGAGTAACCAACTGACAACAGAACGGGGACATTGCGCTCACGCGCCTCCGCGAACGCCTCCGGCGACCAGGGCCACCAGTCGACCGGATTGTCGACGTGCTGGAGCAGATACGGCGAGGTCTCGTTCGCGAGGCGGTTCGGCATATTCCCATCCTGCCCCACCACCCGCTCTCCGCGGCGCGACCGGCCCGTTCCCGGCGCCGGTTCGGGTACGGCGCGCCGGCGGCCCGCTGCTCAGGGGTGTCTGAGCACGGGGGTCAGGGCGTGGGTCCACGTAGCGCGGACGGTGGGCCAGGTGGGGGTGCAGCCGTGGGTGCGGGTGGCCAGGTCCGGGTGGCGGTCGGGGGCCGCCCCGTGCAGCAGGCAGAGGTGGGCGGCCGCGCGGGCGGCGGGCGGGGCGTGCTCGTCCGGCCCGGGGTCCGCGGGCGGTGACAGCCGGTACGCCTCGGCGGCGGTGCGCAGGGCGCGTTCTCCCCTCGGGCCCTCGCGGATCAGCATGAACGCGGCGAAGCGGTCGGCGGCGTCCTCCTCCGCCCGGTCCGAGGCGACGGGCAGGCCGAGGAGGTCGATGAGGGCGTGGCCCGCCTCGTGGTGGACGGTCTCGGTGGTGACGTCGGCGGCGGCCCCGTCGTCGCCCAGGAGGGCCCGCTCCTCCGCCAGGTCGTCGTAGCAGAGCTCTATGCGGCGGGTCTCCGGGTCGTAGCCGGTGCCCCCGCCCGCGCAGGAGCGGGCGAGGACGGTGACCCGGGCCGGGAGGCGGAGGTAGGCGTTGAGGGCCTCGACGGCCCGTTCGGCGGGCTTGCGGGAGCGCAGCAGGGCGGCGTGGTCCTCGTCGGGCCCGTCGGGGTCCTCGTACCGGATGACGAACCCGGGGGACGGCGGCTCCTTCCCGCAGCCGGACGAGGCGGCGAGGAGGGCCGCGCACAGGGCGAGGGCCGTCCAGCGCGGGGTCATGCGCCCAGCCTAGGCGTACATATATGCACGCGGGTGTCCGTCGAGGCTCCAACTCCCTCTGAAATAGCTCAGATTCCTCGCGCTGCGCCCTGTCCCGCAGGACACTTGGCGCACGTTTCCGGAGCTCTCCGAGGAGGATGCCGATGCGGGACAGCCATCGTGTCGAGGCCGAACGGGTGCTGGCCCGGGCCGTCGAGGAGGAGGTCCGGCGGGCGGGGGCGGGGGACCGCGAGGCGCTGTTCGCGCGGGGGCGGGAGGCGCTGGACGGGATCGCGGCGGCCGCCGGGGAGGAGTACGCGGCGTACGTGGCCGCCCTGGACGAGGCCGCCGCCGGCGAGCAGTCCCTCGGGGAGGCCTTCCGGCGGGGCAGCACCGGGGCGTCGCTGTTCGTGTCGGGGGTCGCCGCGGCCGCCGCCGTGGGGGCGGACCTGGCCTTCGGAGTGGCGGCGGGGACGGCGGTCAGCGCGGGCATCGTCGTGGGCGTCGCGGGGGCGGCGGCGACGGTGGCCACGGTGACCGCCCTGCACGTGCCCGCGGCGAACCGCCGGGCCGGGGCCGCGGGCCGCCCGGGCGGGCCGGAGCAGCTGCGGCTGCAGTGGCTGACGGCGCTGGAGGTGCGCGGGATCCGGCCGTTCCTGGAGCAGGAGCGGGCGGTGGCGGCGGCCTCGGTGCGGGGGCCGTCGCGGTCCCGGGCCGCCGCCGGCGGTGGGGCCGTCAACGGCAGCGGCGGCGTGGCGCCGCTGCCGCGCGGGGGTGACCGCAGCGCGGAGGCCCGGCGGCGCAGCATGCTGGAGCAGTCGTTCGGGCAGCTCCCGGACGCCGACGCGCTGTTCACGGGCCGGCGCGCGGAGCTGACCCGGATCGCGCAGTGGGTGGGTGCGGCGCGGGCCAGTACGGAGACGCGGCCGGTGGTGGTGGTGCTGCACGGCGAGCCGGGGGTGGGGCGTACGGCGCTGGCGCTGCGGGCGGCGCACGCGCTGCGGGACCAGTTCCGCGGGGCGTGCGTGGTGGATCTGCGGGGCGGTTCCACCGGCGCGGGCGAGGCGCCGCTGTCGACGCGGGAGGCGTTGCTGCACCTGCTGAACCGGCTGGGGGCGCCCCGCGAGCAGCTGCTGTTCCGTGAGGGCGCGTCGGCGGAGTCGCAGGTGCGCCGGCTGACGGAGCTGTACCACCAGCACCTCCAGGGGTCGCCGGTGACGGTGGTGCTGGACGACGCGGTGGATCCGGAGCAGGTACGGGCGCTCGTGCCGGAGCGCTCGGAGAGCCTGGTGCTGGTCACGGCCAGGGAGCCGCTGGAGCTGCCGGAGGACCTGGCGGCGTGGGTGCACCGGCTGCCGGTGGTGCGGCTGGCGCGGGAGGAGGCGGCCGGGGTGCTGCGCGCGGCGGCGCGGGCGGCGGGTGAGGCCGCGCCGGAGGGGGCGGCGCTGTCGGGGCTGCTGGAGCTGGGGGCGGGGCTGCCGCTGGCGCTGCGGGTGCTGGCTCCGCTGGGGTCGGCGCGGGCCTCGGACGGTGGTGGGGGCGGGGGTCTGGAGCACGCTCTGGAGCTGGCCTACGTACGGCTGCCGGAGGAGCGGCGGCGGCTGTTGCGGCGGCTCACGCTGGCGGGGCGGGCCTCGCTGGGGGCGGCCGCGGCGGCGGCGCTGGCCGGTGCGGAGCGGGTGGAGGCCGGGCGGCTGCTGGGGGAGCTGGCGCGGGCGGGCCTGCTGGACCTCGTACGCGGGGAGCGGTACCGGATGCACGACGCGGTGCGCGCGTACGCGGCGGCGCGGCTGGCGGGGGACGAGGACCGGGCGGAGGCGGCGGCCGCGCACGAGCGGCTGATCCGGGACTACGCGCGGCTCGCGGACTCGGTGATCCGGATGGTCGACGGGAAGATGTCGACGCGGTCGAACACGGTGTCGCGGTCGGACGCGGTCGGGGGGCACGGTTTCGCCTCGCTGGACGCGGCGCTGCGCTGGCTGGACGACGAGTCGAGCTTCATCACGGCGGCGCTGCGGCATTCGGAGGGGGTGGACCAGCAGGCGGTGCTGGATCTGCTGGGGGCGTTGTGCGATTTCTGTCTGCTGCGCGGGGACCTGTACCGGCTCGGGGAGATCAACGAGCTGACGCGGGCGGTGGACCGGGGGCGGCTGAACCGTTCGGTGCAGTGGCGTACGGGGATCGCGGCGCGTCAGCTGGGCGAGCTGGACAAGTCGCGGACGACGCTGACCTCGCTGGTGGACCAGTACAGGGAGGCCCGGCAGGAGGCGGGCGCGGGCATGGCGCTGGTGTCGCTCGGGATCACGCTGCACCATCAGGGCAATCTGCCGGAGGCGGCGGCGCGGATCCGGGAGGCGCTGGCGTTGCAGGAGCCGGAGGAGCTGGCGGGTGACCGGGCGTGGGCGCTGCACGCGCTGGGGGCGGTGGAGCGGGACCGGGGGCGGCTGGCGGAGGCGCTGGAGCTGCTGGAGCGGTCGCTGGGGCTGCACCGGCAGAGCGAGAGCGTGCACGGTGAGGCGTGGGCGCACTTCCAGCTGGGGCAGGTGTACCTGCGGACGGGCGGGGTGGCGCGGGCGGAGCAGGAGCTGCGGCTGGCGCTGGAGCTGTACGGGCGGACGCGGGACGACCGGGGTGAGGCGTGGGCGCTGACGCAGCTGGGGCGGGCCCGGGTGGTGGACGGGGATCCGGAGGGGGCGCTGGAGCGGCTGCGGGAGGCGTTGGCGCGGCACCGGGTGGCGGAGGACGCGCGGGGCGAGGCGTGGACGCTGTACTACCTGGGGCAGGCGTTGGAGGAGGGCGGTGAGCGGGACCGGGCGGTGCGGGAGCTGGAGCGGGCCCGGACGATGTTCTCGCGGATGCGGGACGTGTACGGGCTGGCGCACGCCCGCTACCAGTCGGGGCGGGTGACGCGGGACCAGCGGGCGGCGCAGACGGGGAACCTGCGGAATTCGGGTTTCGCGCGGCAGCTGCTGGTGGACGCGCGGGCCGATTTCCGGCGGATCGGGCTGGCGCACGGGGAGGCGTGGACGTGCGTGGAGCTGGCGGTGATCGACGCGGGGAACGCGCGGGCGGCGCAGGCGGTGGGGTTGTGCGAGGACGCGGTGCGGCTGTTCGTGTCGTACGGGGACCGGCGCGGGGAGGACTGGGCGCGGTTCCTGCGCTGCACGATGCTGCCGTACGCGGGTGGGGGTGACGCGGTGGTGGAGGAGGCGCGGGCGGAGCTGGCCCGGCTGGTGGCGGCGCCGCATGCGCTGCGTGACGGCCGGCTGGAGGACTGCCTGGAGACGTACGGGGTGGTGCTGGCGCGGGGGGCGGACCCGGCGGAGGGCTGGCAGGCGTGGCGTCTGGGCCTGGTTCCGGGCCTGCGGGCGCGGGAGGTGATGGGGGTGGCGGTACCGGAGGCGTAGGGCGCGCGGGGGCGCCGTACCCGCCGGAGGGGCAGGGCGCCGGGGCGCCGTACCGCCGGGGCGTGGGCGCGCGCGGGCGCGCCGTCCCGCCCGGGTGTGGGGGCGGGACGGCGCTGCCGCGCCGTGCGCGGGGTCCTACGCCTTGGGGGCGTCGGCGGCCGGGGTGGCGGCGGCCGGCTCGGGGGCTTCCTGGAAGTCGACGCGCCCCATGTGCTTGCTCATCGACTTCATCAGGCCCCACACGCCGAGGGCGAGGGCGGCGAACACGACGAACCCCAGGAGTCCGGGGGTCACCTTGTTCTTGTCGAAGGTGTCGGCGGCCAGCGGGAGGAGCTGGGTGACTGCGGCCTGCGTAGCGCTCATGGCTACACATTCTCCCGGATGCCCGCGAAGAGGTCGGACTCGGGGAGGGAGGTGTTGACGAGCGACTTGGCGAGCTCGTACTCCTCGGTGGGCCAGACCTCCTTCTGGATCTCCATCGGGACGCGGAACCAGCCGCCGTCCGGGTCGATCTGCGTGGCGTGCGCGATGAGGGCCTTGTCGCGGATCTCGAAGAAGTCGGAGCACGGGACGTGCGTGGTGAGGGTGCGCTCGGTGCGCTCGAACTCCTTCCAGCGCTCCAGCCACTCGCCGTAGGGGGATTCCAGGCCGCGGGCGAGGAGCGCCTCGTGGAGCGCGATGGTGCGCGGCTTGTTGAAGCCCTGGTTGTAGTAGAGCTTCTGCGGCTGGTACGGGGCGCCGTACTCGGCCTCCGGGTACTTCTCGGTGTCGGCCGCGCCGTCGAAAGCCACCATCGTGATCTTGTGGGTCATGATGTGGTCGGGGTGCGGGTAGCCGCCGTTCTCGTCGTAGGTGGTGATGACCTGCGGCTTGAAGGCGCGGATCTTCTTCACCAGCTCGCCGGCGGCCTCGTCCACGTCCGCGAGGGCGAAGCAGCCCTCGGGCAGCGGCGGCAGCGGGTCGCCCTCGGGGAGGCCGGAGTCGACGTAACCGAGCCATTCCTGCTCGACGCCGAGGATCTCGCGGGCCTCGTCCATCTCCCTGGCGCGCACCTCGTGGATGTTCTCCTCGATGTACTTGTCGCCCTGGAGCTTGGGGTTCAGCACGGAGCCGCGCTCGCCGCCGGTGCAGGTGACCACGAGCACCGGCACCCCCTCGGATACGTACTTGGCCATCGTGGCCGCGCCCTTGCTCGACTCGTCGTCGGGGTGGGCATGGACGGCCATCAGTCGAAGCTGCTCGGTCAAGACAGGATCCTCTGCGATTCGGCGCGACGGTCAGCCTCTATATTGACCGAATCGGGGGAGGGAAAATTCCTGGGTGTGCCACCCCTTCCCGACGAGAGGATTCGATCATGAGCGCGGTGCGCGAAGGGCTTCCCGAGGGCCGGTACGGACGGTCGGCGGACGAGCGCGCGGACCGGAAGCTGAAGGTCGTCGGGTCGCTGCTCGGGGTCGGACTGCTGGCCGTGGTCGGCTGGATCGGCTGGGACTACGTCGGCGGGCAGAGCGTCAGCGCCGAGGTGATCAAGTTCCAGATCGTCTCCGACAGCGAGGTCCAGGTGCACCTGGAGATCCGCAAGGAGGCCTCGGTCACCGGTGTGTGCACCCTGAGTTCCCAGGACGAGGAGCACGGCGAGGTGGGCCGGGCCGACTTCACGTTCGGGCAGGCGGAGGAGCGGGTGGACGAGATGGTCACCCTGAAGACCACGGGCCGCGCCACGATGGTGGAGCTCGTGGGCTGCCAGCCGGCGGGTAGCGCCGGCTGAAACCGCGGACCGGTACGCGGGCCCGTGCGCGGGCCTGTGGAAGCCCGGGCCCGCGGAAACAGACCCGGGCGCCGGGCCCGGGGCTCCGTCTTTGATCATGACCATGCCCGTTGCCTAGCATGTGCACGCCATCCCCCGTGCCAGGTCCAGCCGACGGAAGACACCCATGCGCCTCCAGCGGATACTCGCCGCCACCGCAGCCCTCGCCTCGCTCACGGTCCTCGCCACCGCCTGCGAGGACCCCGCCAAGCCGCCACCGCCGGGGGCCGGCCCGGCCGCGAACGCCACGGCCTCCGCCCAGGCCTCCCCCGCGGCCACCGGCTCCGCGCCCGCCACGCTGGCCGGGGCGCAGGCGCACGTACAGAAGTACACCTCCTGCGAGAACCTGAGCACCGACCCCAACGACCGCCGGGTTCCGCTGAGCGGCTTCATCGGCGTCGGGGACTGGTCCATCACGGAGCGCGGCGTCTGCACGGACAAGAAGGCACGGGGCGAGATCGTCCTCTTCCTGACCCCGGACATGAAGGCCTTCCAGCAGGCCGCCAAGGACCACGCCGCGAAGCTGATCGCCGAGGGCCGCGAGGAGCACGACCTCGCCAGCCGCACGGTCGTGGGCAAGACCTTCGCGCTGACCGCGCTGAAGACCGCCACCGCCGTGTCCCTGGTCGACCCTGCCGGATCCGACCTGCGCATCCTGAGCTGCAACCCCAACGTCTATGTGCCGGAGGGCTTCAAGAAGGAGAAGGCCCTGGTCGAGGGGTGTGTCCTCACCGACTACGTCAACAGTGCCGACGGGCAGGGCAGCCCGTTCCGCGGGCCGGTCCGCGACCCCGCCACCGAGCGGACGGCGGGAGCCGAGAAGCCGGGCCAGCCGGCCACGGGCAGCCTGGGCCTGCCGAGCGCCGGCAGCATCGAAGAGCTGAGGAAGCTCGTGGGCCAGGGCGGGGTCGACTGCACGCGCATGACCGTCACCGACGAGCACGTCGAGTCGATCGACTACCAGCCGGTCGTCGACGGCGAACCCCGCTCCTGGGGGATCGGCAAGCGGGCCGTCTGCGGCCAGCTCGGCGGGGAGCGGCGCGCGCACGACCTGAACTGGCTGAACACGGTCTCCGACATGAAGACCCTCCAGGCCAAGGCCAAGACGGCCCAGCTGGCCGACCTGCGGGCAGGCCGGCCGCGGGCCACCAAGAGCAAGCTGCTGGTCGGTACGAACATCGCCGTGGAGACCAACAGCGAGAGCCTGCGCCACGGGCTCTACCAGCTCCAGTTCCTCTCCCTGAACTGCGAGGCCGGCTTCACCGCGCCGGCCGGGTACCGGCTGGAGAAGGCTCAGGTCGAGGGCTGCGTCCTGACCAACTTCGAGCGCTGACGCGCGGGCGCCGGCCGAGGTGACAGACGGCGGCCCGGGGCGTGCGCGGCCCGCCCCGGGCGGGGTGGACTGGGGTGTTCCGCCATCCGAGCGCCAGGAGCCGCCATGTCACTCTTCATCCCGGACTTCGACGACGCCGTGGTCGTACGCGCCGCCGACGCCGAGGAGATCCGGTTCGGGCCCGACTCCGCCGTCCGGCTCCTGGCCGACAGTCCGGCCGCCGGCGGGGCCCTCTCCAGCATGCGCGTGACCCTGGGCGAGGGCTCCGACGGCGCCCGCCCGCACCACCACGGCCGGTCCGCCGAGATGTTCTACGTGATCGACGGGACGGCTCAACTGCTGGCCGGCGACAAGGTGGTCACGGCCGGGGCCGGGGACGTCGTCATCGTGCCGCCGGGACAGCAGCACGCCTTCGCCGCCGCCCCCGGGGAGACCGCCGAGATGCTGGTGGTCATCACCCCGGGGGTGGAGCGGTTCGAGTACTTCCGCCACCTGGAGCGCATCCGGTACGGGACGGTGCCGCCGGAGAGCCTGCTGGAGGTCCAGGAGCTGTACGACTCGTATTTCGGGACCAGCACCGTCTGGGAGGCCGCGCGCGCCCCCCGGGTGCAATGACACACTTCATACGCAGGGTGTCCTCCCCCTTTTCTTCCCGAATTGTTAGGCTCGTGGTTTCGCCCGCCGCTGGCGGCCAAGTAGTCCCCTGTACCGACGAGGAGCACCCGTGACCCAGACGAGCGAGAGCGTCACCTGGCTGACCCAGGCGGCGTACGACCAGCTGAAGGCCGAGCTGGACTACCTCTCTGGTCCCGCCCGCACGGAGATCGCCATGAAGATCGCGGCTGCCCGCGAGGAGGGCGACCTGCGCGAGAACGGCGGTTACCACGCGGCCAAGGAGGAGCAGGGCAAGCAGGAACTGCGGGTGCGCCAGCTCACGCAGCTCCTGGAGAACGCCAAGGTCGGCACGGCCCCCGCCTCGGAAGGCGAGGTCGCGCCGGGCACCCTCGTCACGATCGCTTTCGACGGCGACGAGGACGACACCCTGGAGTTCCTGCTGGCCTCCCGCGAGTACGCGTCCGACGACTTCGAGACCTACTCGCCGCAGTCCCCGCTGGGCGCCGGCGTGAACGGCAAGAAGGTCGGCGACGACGCCCAGTACGAGCTGCCGAACGGCAAGAAGGCCACGGTCAAGATCCTGGCCGTCAAGCCCTTCACCGGCTGATCACCCTTTGACACGAACACGTACGAGCCCCCGCCGGACAGGTCCGTCGGGGGCTCGTGTGCGATGTGTGGGTCCCGGGGCTCAGGCGGTCGGAGCCCCCGGGCTCAGGCCATGATCCGGTATCCCGCGCCGTGCAGGGAGCGGGCGACCTCCGCGCAGTGCTCGGGCCCCTTCGTCTCCAGGTGCAGCTCCACCTCGACCTCGGTCAGCCCGAGCCGCGGGTCCGTGCGTACGTGGCTGACGTCCTGCACGTTGGCGTCCACCGTCGACAGCACCGCCAGCAGCCCCGCCAGCGCCCCCGGCCGGTCCGCGACCCGCAGCCGCAGCGACAGGTAACGGCCCGCCGCCGCCATGCCGTGCCGCAGGATCCGCTGGAGCAGCAGCGGGTCCACGTTGCCGCCGGACAGTACGGCGACCACCGGCCCGCTCCCGTACAGCTCCGGCTCGCTCAGCAGGGCCGCCACGGTGCTGCACCCGGCGGGCTCCACCACCAGCTTGGCCCGCTCCAGGCACAGCAGCAGGGCGCTGGACAGGGCGTCCTCGGACACGGTCCGTACGTCGTCCAGCAGCTCCCCGATGATCGCGAAGGGGACGTCCCCGGGGCGGCCGACCTTGATGCCGTCCGCCATCGTGTTCGGGTTGTCGATCGACACGGGGTGCCCGACCCGCAGTGACGGCGGGTACGCGGCGGCCCCCTCCGCCTGTACGCCGACCACCTTCACGTCCGGGCGCAGCGCCTTGACCGCCACGGCGATGCCGGCGGCGAGCCCGCCGCCGCCGATGCCGACGAGGATCGTGCGCACCTCGGGGCACTGCTCCAGGATCTCCAGGCCCACCGTGCCCTGGCCGGCGATGATGTCGCGGTGGTCGAAGGGGTGGATGAACACCGCCCCGGTGCGGTCGGCGTACTCCTGGGCGGCGGCGAGGGTCTCGTCGACGACCTGGCCGTGCAGGCGCACTTCGGCGCCGTACTCCTGGGTGGCGGCCACCTTGGGCAGCGGGGCCCCGACCGGCATGAACACGGTGGAACGGACCCCGAGCAGGGAGGAGGCCAGCGCCACGCCCTGGGCGTGGTTGCCCGCGCTGGCCGCGACGACTCCGGCGGCGCGCTGCTCGGGGCGCAGGCCCGCGATGCGCACGTACGCTCCGCGCAGCTTGAAGGAGCCGGTGCGCTGGAGGTTCTCGCACTTGAAGTGGACGGGGGAGCCCGTGAGGGCCGACAGGTGCCGGCTGCCCTCCATCGGCGTCACCCTGGACACGCCCGACAGCATCTTCTGGGCCCCCCGGACGTCGTCGAGGATGACCTGCGGGACGGGCACGGGCACGCGGTAGTTCATGCGGCCAGTCTCGCAGCCCGCGGGGGCCCCGGCTCAGGGACGGACGCGGCCCCCGGGCGTGGGGGGACGCCGCGCCGGGACCGCACCGGGGCGGCGGGGAGAGTGCACAAGGGCCGCACGAGGGGCGGAATCCGGCCATGCGGGACAGTCCCCCCACGGCCGCGGCCGGGGGCCGTATCAGTTGTCAAACGCGGCGTACGAGCCGACGCGGGGCCGCGTACTCTGTCCCCCATCCCTGTCGGCCCCATGCGAAGAGAGCCCACGGCCATGCCCTCGATCCCGGCCAGTTCCGACCTGCCCGCGGCGGCCGAAGCGCCCGCCGGAGCGGGACTCCTCGACGCGCTCCAGCACCAGGTGGCCGTCTTCGCCCGACGGGCCGAGCAGACCCGCCTGGGCGGTGTCGGCCAGGCCCGCAACTCGATGGACCGCGCCGCGTACCTGCTGCTGAACCGGCTCGACCTGGAAGGCCCGATGGGGGTGAAGGCCCTCGCGGGCGGGATGGGCATCGACTCGTCCACCGTCACCCGCCAGGTCGCCCCGCTCGTCGACAGCGGCCTGGTCAAGCGCACCTCGCACCCCGAGGACGGCCGGGCCGTGGTGCTGGCGCTGTCGCCGCGCGGCCTGGCCCGCCTGGAGGAGGTCCGCTCCTCCAGGCGCGAGCTGATGGCCCGGGTGACGGAGGGCTGGTCGGAGGAGGAGCGCGAGGTGTTCACCGCGCTGCTGACCCGCTTCAACGGCTCGCTGTCGGAGCTGATGTCCGCCGTCTCCGAGGGCGGCCCGGCCTCCTGAGCCGGCCGGCGCCCGCGCCGCTCCCCCACCCGCCGCCGCCCCGCCGCCTCACCGACGCTGACAACGCCGTGTCCGACCCCTTGACCGGGGTGGTGGCACCGGCCGCACCATGGGTGCCGTGGACCGGCGCTCGGGGCGGGATGCGGAGTTCGAGGCCTTCGTCGCGGGCGCGGCGGGGCGGCTGCTGCACGTCGCCGCCCTGCTGACGGCCGAACCCCCGGACGCGGCGCCCGCCGCCCGGCGCGTCCTCGCGGGCGCGCTGGCCCGTACGTACGCGCACTGGGCGCGGCTGCGCGACGACGACCCGTACGACCACACCCGCGCCGAGCTGTGCGCCGCGTACGCCCGCACCGCCCGCCGGCTGCCCCGCGGCGGCGGTGTCCTCGCACCGCTGGGCCCGCTGGAGCGGCTGGTGCTGGTGATGCGGATCTACGAGGGTGTCGCGGAGGAGGTCACGGCCGCGCAGCTGGGGCTGCCGCCGGAGCGGGTCGAGTCCGTGTGCAACCGGGCGGTGGCCCTGCTGCGCTCGGCGGCCGCGGCGGAGGCGGCATGAGCCCCCTCGACCGCAAGGAGGCCCAGGTCAGGCAGCTGCTCGACGGCCCGCATCCGACGGTGCCCGCCGGTCTGGCGGCGGCTGCGCGGACGCACGGCAGGCGGCTGCTGCGCCGCCGGCGGGCGCTGCGCCGGTTCGGCTGGGCGCTGCTGTGGGCGGCGGCGGCGGCGTTCACGGTGTGGGCGGCGCTGACGCGGCCCTGGGCCGTCCCGCCGAGCGAGGTCTCGCCGCCCCTGGAGGGCTGGTGACCTCCAGGGGCGGGCTGGTCCCGGCCGTGCCGGGGTGCCGTGACGGCAGGACCTGGCCGAGGATCTAGCCGAGGGCCTGGGTGAGGTCCGCGACGAGGTCGTCGGCGTTCTCGATGCCGACGGAGACACGGATCAGGTCCGCGGGGACCTCCAGCGCCGAGCCGGCCACCGAGGCGTGGGTCATCCGGCCCGGGTGCTCGATGAGGGACTCGACGCCGCCGAGGGACTCGGCCAGGGTGAAGATCCTGGTGCGGCCGCAGACCGCGACGGCCTCCTCCTCGCCGCCGGCGACCTGGAAGGAGACCATGCCGCCGAAGTTGCGCATCTGCTTGGCGGCGATCTCGTGGCCCGGGTGCTCGGGCAGGCCCGGGTAGAGGACCTTGGTGACCTTCGGGTGACGCTTGAGCGCCTCCACGATCCTCGCCGCGTTCTCCGCGTGCCGGTCCATCCGCACGGCCAGCGTCTTGATGCCGCGCAGCACGACCCACGAGTCGAACGGTCCGGCGACGGCGCCCATCGCGTTCTGGTGGTAGGCCAGTTCCTCGCCCAGGGCCTCGTCGGCCGTGACGAGGGCGCCGCCGACGACGTCGGAGTGGCCGCCCATGTACTTGGTCAGCGAGTGCACGACCACGTCGGCGCCGAGCGCCAGCGGCTGCTGGAGGTAGGGGGAGGCGAAGGTGTTGTCCACGACCAGCCTGGCGCCGGCGTCCCGCGCGATCTGGGCGACCATCGCGATGTCGGTGATGCCCAGCAGCGGGTTCGAGGGGGTCTCGACCCAGATGACCTTGGTCTTCGGGGTGAGGGCGGCGCGGACCGAGTCCGCGTCGGAGGTGTCGGCCACCGACCACTCCACGCCCCAGCGGGAGACGACCTTGGCGAAGAGCCGGAACGTGCCGCCGTAGGCGTCGTTCGGGATGACCACGTGGTCGCCCGGGGAGAGCAGCGTACGCAGCAGGCAGTCCTCGGCGGCGAGCCCGGACGCGAAGGCGAGGCCGCGCCGGCCGCCCTCCAGCGCCGCGAGGTTCTCCTCCAGCGCGGTCCGGGTCGGATTGGCGCTGCGGCTGTACTCGTAGCCGCCGCGCAGTCCGCCCACGCCGTCCTGCTTGTAGGTGGACACCTGGTAGATGGGCGGTACGACCGCACCGGTCTGCGGGTCCGCCGTGTTGCCCGCGTGGATCGCGCGGGTCTCGAAGCTCTGGTGCTCGTGGCTGTCGTCGCTCATGAGGCAGATGCTATGCCCCGTCAGCGCCGGGGTCCTCTCCTGGACCGGCCCCGCACGGGCCCGGTGCGCGGCACCCGCCGTTGGCCATTCGGCCGCCCGGTCTGGTTCGCTTGGCGGTATGGAGATTATCTCGGTCCTGATGGGGCTCGCCCTGGTCGCCCTCTTGGTCTGGTCGTTCACACGGGCCCGGCGCGACGGGGGGCTGCGCCTGGTCACCCCGGGCAGCCCCGATGCCGCCGACCCCGCGGACTACGGGTTCGTACGCCAGGAGGAGCTGGACATCCGGGTGCCCGGCCCCGACCAGGACCTGATGGACGCCCTGGAGAACGTCCAGCGCACCGGCCACTGGCAGGCCGCGTCCGCCCTGCTCGCCGGCACCCCGAAGGACGGCGAGCGGCGCTGGCAGCGCGTGCAGGCCTTCGGCGGCGCGGCGGCGCTGGACCTGGCGCAGCGGCCGGGGGCGGGCGCGTCGTGGCTGAAGGCCTGGCGGCTCGAGGCGGAGAAGGACGCGGGCGGCGCACAGGTCCACGCGGAGCTGCTGGTGCAGCAGGCCTGGCGGTCCTCCGGCGGGGTGGGCTCGCACGACCACCGGATCATCCTGGAGGAGGCGCGCGAAGCCTGCCGCAAGGCGTCGCTGCTGTCGCCCGGCGACCCGGTCCCCGTCATCACGGAGCTCGCCGTCGCCCGCGGCCTCGGCTACTCGGAGGCGGAGTTCGACGCGCTGTGGGCCCGGGTGATCGACGTGGCCCCGGCGCACATGGGCGCCCACCTGGCCGCCCTGCACTACTGGTGCGAGAAGTGGCACGGCTCGCGGGAGAAGGCCGACGCCTTCGCGCAGGCGGCCGCCGCCCGCGCGCCACAGGGCTCGCTGCTGGCGGCGCTGCCGCTGTTCTCGGTGTACGAGAACATGCCCGACACGGTCCTGGTCAGCGACTTCGGGCGCACCGCGGTCGTCTCGCGGGCGCTGGAGGGGGCCCTGTACGCGGTGCACCAGGCGCGGGCGGACGACCCGATGCTGGCGCACGTACGGCACCTGCTGCTGTGGTTCCTGGTGGGCACGGGCCGCTGGGCGGAGGCCATGGAGCAGGTCCGGCACATCGACGGCTACGTGGGCGCCCTGCCCTGGTCGGCCTCGGAGGACCCGGCGGCCGCGTACGCGGTGGCCCGGGCCATGGCGGTGGCCGGCTACGAGGCCAACGGCGGCTCCCCGGCGACGCTGCCGCACTGACCCGCGGCACGGGGCGGACGGCCGCGTCCGCCCCCGGCCGCTCCCCCACCGGCACCCCCGCTCGCGGGCCGTCGGTGCCGGGCCATAAGGTGCGCGTGAACATTGCATCATGTGCGCGTCAACAAAGCGCACCATTCCTGGGGGACCCCTTCCACATGGGCGCTTCGCTGCGCGCTCTGCGCGCCCTCGTCCTGCTCGCCGGCTTCTATCTGCTCGGCGTCATCCTGCTCGCCCTGCTCGCACTCGCCGACTGGGCCACTTTCACCTGGCTGCACGGCCCCGTCGCGGGGAAGATCGTCATCGTGTCGGTGGTCCTCGCCGTCCCGATCGTGCGCGGCATGTTCATGCTCCGCACCCCCAAGGAGGACCCGCTCCCCGGCGTCCCCGCCACCGAGGCCCGGGAGCCCGCCCTGTGGCGGACGGTCCGCGACGTCGCCGACCAGGTCGGCACCCGCGCCCCCGACGAGATCATCCTGATCGACGAGGTCAACGCGGCCGTCGCCGAGGACGCCCGGCTGCTCGGCCTGCGGTCCGGCACCCGCCGCCTGTACCTCGGCCTGCCCCTGATGACGGGTCTGGACGAGATGCAGCTGCGCGCCGTGCTCGCCCACGAGATGGGCCACTACGCCAACCTCGACACCCGCCTCACCCCGCTGATCGCCCGCGGCCGCGCCCAGCTGATCCGCACCATCGGCCACTTCCACGACCGCGCCGCCAACACGGAGGCCAAGGAGCGCGCCAAGCAGGAGAAGCGCGCCGGGAAGCGGCTCGCCAAGGGCAAGAAGGCCAAGGACATCGACACCGGCGGCGCGGGCGTCACCTACCGCACCATGGCGAAGATCTACACCGCCTACGCCGAGTTCTACATGCGCGCCACCCTCTCCTCCGCCCGCCGCCAGGAGCTGGCCGCCGACCTCGCCTCCGTCCGCGTCGCGGGCCGCGACTCCGCCGCCTCCGCACTGCGCGAACTGAACGCCATCGGCTCCGCGCACGACTTCTACATGAGCTCGTACGCCACCCTCGGCGTCGGCGCCGGCCTGCTGCCGCGCCCCGGCCAGGTCTTCGGCGGGCTCCGGCAGCTCCTCGACGCCCGCTCCGCCGAGCTGGAGGACCTGCGCCGCGAGCTGTCCACCGAGCCCGCCTCCCCGTACGACTCCCACCCCGCGCTCGCCGAGCGCGTGGCCCGCATCGAGGCCCTGCCCGACGACGGCCGCGCCGGCCAGGCGGCCCGCCCGGCCCTGGAGCTGCTGTCCTCCCCGCAGGAGGCGCTGGCCGCGCTGGAACAGGCGGTCCTCACCCCCGAGGCCCTCGCGCTGACCCGCCTGGACTGGGAGGACCTCGTCCACCAGTCGATGACCACGTACGCCGGCCGGAACGCGCAGGAGGTCGGCGAGGCCCTCGCCGCCGAGGGCGCGGGCCCCGGCCTCGCCGCCTTCCTCGACGCGGTCGACGCCGACCCGGCGGTGCGCTGGCGGATCGCCGACCGCTTCCCGAAGTCGGAGGAGGCGCAGGCCGCGACCGGCCGCACGGCCCGCGAGTTCGCCCGGCCCGTCGTCCGGCGCGCCCTCGGCCGGCTGGTCACCGTGGAACTGCTCGCCCGCGGCGCCGCCCGCTGGCAGCTGTCCTGGTCGGACTCCGCCGCTCTCTCCTACCCCGTTCCCGGTTTCGAGGACGAGCTCGGCCCCGCCCTCGACGCGGCCGTCGCCGACGTGCCCGACACCGAACTCCTGCGAAAGCTGGTTCTCGCGCCGTGACCTTCGTACTGATCGCCCTCGGTGCCCTGCTGCTGGCCGTCGCCTGCTGGGTCCTGCGCGGGGTGTACCTCATCCGCAAGGCCAAGCGCCTGGAGGCCGAGATCGGCGCCCTGGACGCGCGGGCCGAGGCCGACGAAGCCACGGAGGAGGCCCGCAAGGCGGCTGCCGTCGTCGCGCTGGGCTTCGTCGCGGAAGCCGACCTCGACACCGACCACCCGGCGCCGGTCCCGGCCGAGCGCCTCGCCGTCCTGGAGGCCGTCCGGTCGGGCGACTGGGAGGCGGCGGCCGCGTACGTCGAGGCCGCCGGGAAGGACTGGCAGGAGCGGCTGGAGCGGGTGCGCCCGCTGGCCGAGGCGGCCGCCGAGGACGACGCGTGGCTGCTGGCCTGGCGCGCCGCCCGGCCCGGCGACCCCACGGCGGCGCTCGTCAACGCCGACACCAGCGTGATGGTGGCCTGGAACGTGCGCGGCAGCCAGTCCGGCAGCCGCACCACGCAGGAACAGTTCCGGCTCTTCCACCAGCTGCTGACCAAGGCCCAGGCCGACGCGCACGAGGCGCAGGAGCTGGCCGACCCCGCGGACCCCGCCCCGTACGTCGTCGAGCAGGCCATCGGCATGGGCCTGGGCTACTCGCACGAGCGCTACCGGGAGCTGTGGGAGCGGATCACCGAGCGCGCCCCGAGGCTGCTGTGGTCGCACGTCGCGGGCCTGCAGTACTGGTGCGCGAAGTGGCAGGGCTCGCACGAGCTGGCCATGGCCTTCGCCCGCGCCTCGGCCGCCGCCGGCGAGCCGGGCGACCTGCTCACCCTGCTCCCCCTCATGGCCCACTTCGAGCAGGAGACCTACGAGGACGACCTCCTGCCGGAGACGTACTACAAGGAGCCGGAGATCGTCGCCGCGGCCGACGCGGCGCTCGCCGACCTGGCCGCCGCCGGCAACGAGCACCCCGGGACCCCGCGGATGCGGCACATGCTGGCCTACCTGCTGTTCTGGCAGGACCGGGACGCGGAGGCGGTCGAGCAGTTCCGCCACGTCGACGGGTACATCGGCGCCGCGCCGTGGACGTACGCCGGGTCGCCGAAGAAGCGCTACCTGTACGCCCGCGACTGGGCGGTCGGCGTGACCACGCCGGAGCGGTAACCGCGCCGCGTCAGCGGAACGGAAGGGGGCGGGCCGGGGAATCCCCGCCCGCCCCCGACCGTTGTCCCTCCCACAAGGAGGGAATCCATGTTCTCGTACCGCCGCACGCCCGAGCTCCCCACCCGCGAGGAAGCCCTCAAGGGCCGCGCCGAAGCACCGTTCTCGCTGCCCGAGCGCCACACCGTCCTCGGCAACCCGCTGTCCGGCCCCTACCCGGAAGGCCTGGAGGTCGCCGACTTCGGCCTGGGCTGCTTCTGGGGCGCCGAGCGCACGTTCTGGCAGACCCCCGGGGTGTGGACCACCCTGGCCGGCTACCAGGGCGGCTACACCGAGAACCCGCTGTACGAGGAGGTGTGCTCCGGCGGGACCGGCCACACCGAGGTCGTCCGCGTGGTCTTCGACCCGGCCCGGGTCTCCTACGAAGCCCTCCTGAAGCTGTTCTGGGAGTCCCACGACCCCACCCAGGGCTTCCGCCAGGGCAACGACGTCGGCACCCAGTACCGCTCGGCCGTCTACACCCACTCCCCCGCCCACCAGGCAGCCGCCGAGGCCTCCCGCGCGGCGTACCAGAAGGTCCTCACGTCCTCCGGCTACGGCGAGATCACCACGGCCGTCCTCCCCGCGGCGGACCGCCCCTTCTGGCCGGCGGAGCCGTACCACCAGCAGTACCTCGACCGCAACCCCGGCGGCTACTGCGGCATCGGCGGCACCGGTGTCTCCTGCCCGATCGGCGTGGCCCCGGCGGGGTGATCCCCCGCGCGCCGGCCGGGCCGGGGGTCAGATAGTCGAGGCGTCGATGACGAAGCGGTAGCGGACGTCGCCGGCCAGGACGCGTTCGTACGCCTCGTTGACCTCCTCGGCGCGGATCACCTCGACCTCCGAGCCCAGGCCGTGCCGCGCGCAGAAGTCCAGCATCTCCTGGGTCTCGGCGATGCCGCCGATCATCGACCCGGCGAGGGTCCTGTTGCCGCCGATGACGGAGAACAGGTTCAGCTCCACCGGCTCCTCGGGGGCGCCCACGTTCACGAGTGCGCCGCCCACCCGCAGCAGGGACAGGTATCGGTCCAGGGCGAGCGGCGCCGAGACCGTGGACAGGATCAGGTCGAAGCTGCCCTTCAGCTCCTCGAAGGTGGCCCCGTCGCTCGTCGCGTAGAAGCGGGAGGCGCCCAGCTTCAGGCCGTCGTCCTTCTTGCGCAGCGACTGGGACAGGACGGTCACCTCCGCGCCGAGCGCGGCGGCGATCTTCACGCCCATGTGGCCGAGCCCGCCGAGGCCGACGACCGCGACCTTCTTGCCGGGGCCCGCCTGCCAGTGCCGCAGCGGCGAGTACAGGGTGATGCCGGCGCACAGCAGCGGCGCGGCGACGTCGAGGGAGAGGCCCTCGGGGATGCGGACGGCGTAGTTCTCGTCGACGACGAGGTGCGTGGAGTAACCGCCGTAGGTGGGCTCGCCGTTGCGGTCGAGGGCGTTGTACGTGCCGGTCGCGCCCTTCACGCAGTGCTGTTCCTGACCGGCCAGGCAGTACTCGCACTCCCGGCAGGAGTCGACCATGCAGCCGACGCCCACCCGGTCGCCGACCGCGAACCTGGAGACGCCCGGGCCGACTTCGGTGACCACACCGGCGACCTCGTGGCCCGGGACCATCGGGAAGATGCCCTCGCCCCAGCCGTCGCGGGCCTGGTGGATGTCGGAGTGGCAGATGCCGGCGTACTTGACCTCGATGAGTACGTCGTGCTCGCCGACCGGGCGGCGCGGGATCGTGGTGCGCTCCAGCGGGGCCTTGGGGGCGGGGGCGGCGTAGGCGGCTGCCTGGGTGACGGACATGGGTGCTCTCCTCGGACGAGGACGCCGGGGGGCCGCGCCGCGTGGTGCGGGCGGCGCGTGCCGTGGCGTCCGTTCTGCGATGGCCCCCACGATGCCCCGGTCCGTGCGGCGCACCCAGCCCCCTGCTGAGCCTAGGACTGCCGGACCTACCCCTGGCGGGGTCAGGATGAGCTCCGTTCCCGGCGCTCCCGGCGGGGATACTTGCGGTATGGACCAGCTTGATCAGCGAGCCGAACTCGGGGACTTCCTGCGCAGCTGCCGCGCGCGGCTGCGCCCCGCCGACGTGGGCCTGCCCGACCACGGCCGGCGCCGCCGGGTGCCCGGTCTGCGGCGCGAGGAGCTGGCGCAGCTGGCCGGGGTGTCGGTGGCGTACTACACGCGGCTGGAGCAGGGGCACGGGCAGAACGTGTCGGCGGAGGTGCTCGACGCCATCGCGCGGGCGCTGCGCCTGAGCGGTACCGAGTCGGCGCACCTGAACCACCTGGCGAGCCCCCGTACCCGCCGGCGCGGCCGCTCCGCCCGCCCGCAGCAGGTCCGGCCGGAGCTGCGCACGCTGCTGGCCGCGATGGAGGGCGTACCGGCGTACCTGGTGGGGCGGCGGCAGGACGTGATCGGCTGGAACCCGCTCGCGGCGGCGGTCTTCGGGGACTTCGGGGCGCTGCCCGTGGCGGAGCGGAACCTGGTGCGGCTGGTGTTCCTGGACGGGGCGACGGCCGAGCTGTACGCGGACTGGGAGTGCCGGGCGTGCGAGGTGGTCAGCAACCTGCGCCTCTACGCGGGCCAGCACCCGGACGACGAGCGGCTGTCGGCGCTGGTCGGGGAACTGTCGGTGAAGAACGAGGAGTTCCGCCGGCTGTGGGCGGCGCACACCGTGGCGGACAAGACGCACGGGGTGAAGCGGCTGCGGCACCCGATCGTGGGCGAGCTGGAGCTGGCCTTCGAGACGCTGACGCTGCCCGACGACCCGGCGCAGTTCCTGGTGACGTACCACGCCGAGCCGGGCTCGCCGTCGGCGGACGCGCTGCGGCTGCTGTCGTCCTGGACGGCGCCGTCGCCGCTGTCGCCCCCACGGCCCGCCGAGGAGCGGGCGTAGGCCGCCGGGTTCACGGTTCCCGCCCCTCCGACGCCGGACGGCGGGGAGCCCCGTGGGCTCCCCGCCGTCCGTTACGTCTCGCGTGCCGTGCCGCGTCGGATCAGGCCGACGGACCGGCCTTCCACTCGGCCCAGGACATGTTCCAGCCGTTGAGGCCGTTGTCCGGCTTGATGGTCTTGTCCGGGGAGTTCACCACGGTGACGACGTCGCCGATGAGCGAGTTGTCGAAGAACCAGGCGCCGGGCTGGTTGGGGTCGTTGGCGCCCTTGGCGTCGTTCAGGCCGACACAGCCGTGGCTGGTGTTGACCTTGCCGAAGATCGAGTCGGCACCCCAGTAGTTGCCGTGGATGAAGGTGCCGGACGTGGACAGCCGCATCGCGTGCGGGACGTCCTTGATGTCGTACTCGCCCTTGCCCTCCTTGTTCGTGAAGCCGACGGTGGACCCGTCCATGCGGGTCTCCTTGAACTTCTCGGAGATCACCATCTGGCCGTTGTAGGTCGGGTTCTCGGGGGAACCGGCCGAGATGGGGATGGTCTTGAGGACCTGTCCGTCACGGGTGACCGTCATCGTCTTGGCCTTCACGTCGACGGTGGAGACCTGGCTCCGGCCGACCTTGAAGGTGACGGTCTTGTTCTGCGCGCCGACGATGCCGGGCGCGCCCTGCACGCCCTGGAGGGCGAGCTTCAGGGTGACGGTGGAGTTCGCCTGCCAGTACTGCTCGGGGCGGAAGTCGAGCCGCTGGTTGCCGAACCAGTGGCCGACGACCTCCTGGCCGCTGCTGGAGGTGACGCTGATGGCCGCCTGGACGGCCTTCTGGTCCTTGATCGGCTTGTTGAAGGTGATCGAGACCGGCATGCCCACGCCGACCGTCTCGCCGTCGTCCGGGACGAAGGAGCCGATGAAGCTGTTCTCCGGGGAGAGGGTGGTGAAGGAGGCGTTCTCGTGCGCCTCGCGCCCGGCCGCGTCCTTGGCGGTCGCCGTCAGGGCGTACTTCGTGGAGCGCTTCAGCGCGGCGTCGGGCTTCCAGCTCTTGCCGTCGCCGGCGATCTTGCCGGCGACGGGGGTGCCGTCCGAGCTCTTCAGCTCGACCTTGGTGAGCGTGCCGTCGCTGACGGCGACGTTCGTCCCGTCGTTCAGCGGGACGTTGGCCGAACCGTCCTTGGGCGTGATGGCTATTCGGGCCTTGGAGGCGTCCTTGGCCGCTGCCGCGTCGACCTCCGCCTGTGACTTGCCTGCCTCGGCGCTGCCCTGCGGCTTTTCGGCACCCCCGTCGTTGCAGGCCGAAAGCATCAGTACGCCACCGAGCACGGCGGACACGGCCACCAGGGACCTTCTCCGTCGCATGCTGTACGTCCTCACACGTCACTCCATCGTTGCCGGAAACCCCGGGCTGCTATCCCGGGGTCGGGCCGGGCAGGGGGCGACACCCCCTGCTCGTCCTGACAACGCGTTAACGACGCGGTTCGGTTCCACATTCCGTTCGAATGTGCGCAACCCCACGGTCAGGCGTTGTCGGCCCCTTCCTCGAAGTCTCCATCTTCCTCGTCGAGGTCCCACTCCAGGGAGTCGGGGTCGTATTCGACCGGTTCGCTGCTCCAGGAGGCCTGGGCCAGCTCGACGCCGGTGAGCTCCGCGACCAGGTCGGTGGGGTCGACGAGGTAGGCCAGCGCCTCCGCTTCGTCCTCCATGACGGCCGATTCCGCGTGCGCGCGCTCCTCGTCCGGCATGAACTCGTCGGCCTTGATGTGGGCGAGGGCCGCGCCGGTGAGGGCGTCGGAGTCCGACACCTCCAGCACCAAATCCACTCGAAGCCGTACGTATCGTGATTCATCAGAAGGGTTCATACGACGGAGAGTAAGCCCGCGACAGCCTCGACTTTCCCGCGACCCGCCCCTTTCACTAGCATCTGCGCACACGGCCAATTCGCTGCTTCCGCAAGGGGGATCGCACCGTGTCCGCACGTCGGCCTCTGCTCACCGCTCTCGGAGCGACCACCCTCCTCGCCGCCCTCTGGTTCGTCCCGTCGGCGAACGCCACCGCCCCCGGCCTGCCGGAGGGCACGTCGGGCGGCGCACCCGCCGCCGCCAACACCGGAACCGTCTCGGGCACCAGGAACGACCCCGGTGCGGGTACGGGAACCATCGCCGGTGTCTCCGGTGCCTCCGGCGTCACCGGTGTCTCCGGCGTCGCCGACGGGCGGCCCGCCGGTGTCACCGTCCTCTCGCTGGCCGACACCGGCAGCGTGGACACCACCCCGTACGTGCTGGGCGGCACCCTCTGCCTGGGACTCGGGGCGGGCTTCGTGACCTTCTCCGTACGCCGCTCCCGCAGCCTGTAGACACGGCGAAGGGCCGCACCCCCGGCGGGGTGCGGCCCTTGCGCTCCGGCGCCGGCCCGTCAGGCCAGCGGACCCGTCACCGGCTCCACGGCCGCCACGAGGCCGCCCGCGCGCACGAAGGCGTCGGCGGCGGCCAGGTCGGGCGCGAGGAAGCGGTCGGGGCCGGGGCCCTCCACGCCCGCCGCCCGCACCGCCGCGATGGCGGCCTGGCTGGCCGGCGCCGGGGTGAGCCCGTGGCGCAGCTCGATGGCGCGGGTGGCCGCGTACAGCTCGATGGCGATGATCCGGGTCAGGTTGTCGACCGCGGTACGCAGCTTGCGCGCCGCCGACCAGCCCATGGAGACGTGGTCCTCCTGCATGGCGGAGGAGGGGATGGAGTCGGCGGAGGCCGGCACGGCGAGTCGCTTCATCTCGCTGACCAGGGCGGCCTGCGTGTACTGGGCGATCATCAGGCCGGAGTCGACGCCGGCGTCGTCCGCGAGGAACGGCGGCAGGCCGTGCGAGCGGTTCTTGTCGAGCAGGCGGTCGGTGCGCCGCTCGGCGATGGAGCCGAGGTCCGCGGCGGCGATGGCCAGGAAGTCCAGTACGTAGGCCACGGGTGCTCCGTGGAAGTTGCCGTTGGACTCCACGCGGCCGTCGGGCAGGACCACCGGGTTGTCGACGGCGGCGGCCAGCTCGCGGGAGGCGACGAGGGCGGCGTGCGCCATCGTGTCGCGGCCGGCTCCGGCGACCTGCGGGGCGCAGCGCACGGAGTAGGCGTCCTGCACGCGCGGGGCGGACTCCTCCTGGAAGTGCCCGGTCAGCCCGGAGCCCTTCAGCACGGCGGCCATGTTGGCGGCGGAGGCGCCCTGGCCGGGGTGCGGGCGGATGGCGTGCAGCTCGGGCGCGAGCACCTTCTCGGTGCCGAGCAGCGCCTCCAGGGTGAGCGCGGCGGTGATGTCGGCGGAGGTGTAGAGCGTCCGCAGGTCGGCGAGCGCCATCACCAGCATCCCGAGCATGCCGTCGGTGCCGTTGAGGAGGGCGAGGCCCTCCTTCTCGCGGAGCTCGACGGGCTCGATGCCGTGCTCGGCGAGCAGCTCTCCGGCGGGGCGGACGGTGCCGTCGGGGCCTTCGGCGTCACCCTCGCCCATGAGCGCGAGGGCGCAGTGGGAGAGCGGCGCGAGGTCGCCGGAGCAGCCGAGGGAGCCGTACTCGTGGACGACCGGGGTGATCCCGGCGTTGAGCAGGTCGGCCATGGTCTGGGCGACCGAGGGCCGCACGCCGGTGTGCCCGGAGGCCACGGTCTTCAGGCGCAGGAACATCAGGGCGCGGACGACCTCCCGCTCGACGCGCGGGCCCATGCCGGCGGCGTGCGAACGGACGATGTTGCGCTGGAGCTGCGCGCGCAGCTCGGGGCTGATGTGCCGGGAGGCGAGCGCCCCGAAGCCGGTGGAGACCCCGTAGACGGGCTCGGGCTTGGCGGCGAGCGCGTCGACGATCTCACGAGCGCGGCCGAGCGCTTCCAGCGCCTCGGCGGACAGCTCGACGCGCGCGTTGCCGCGGGCGACGGCGATGACGTCCTCGGCGGTGGTCCCGGACGTCCCCACCACGACAGTGTGCATATCCATATTCAGCACCCTACGGACTGAATCTCTTCATGTCACCCCCTCTGATTTCCGCCGCGTGAGGTGCGGGACGTAGCCCGCCCGCCCAGCCCCGCCGACGTTTGGGGGGCGCGGGGGGCCCGCGCGGCGGCACCCGCCCGACTCACCGCCGCCCGCGGAAGCGCCTCCGCTCCCCCGGCCGCTCGCGCGCGGCAGCCGCATCGGCCATCCGGACCACCGCCGTGTCGCGCCCCGCGACCACCGGCCCCGCCGACCTCGCCGCCTTCGCCTTGTACTGCGCGGCGTCCGCCAGCCGGAACAGCCGCCGGGAGGACTTCACCGGCCCGATCGGGTCCCCCGTGGAGGCGACCCCGCACGCCACGCCCTCCCCCAGCTCCAGCTCGGCGGCCCGCCGGCACACCTCCCCGGTGACCCGGACCACCTCGTCCGCCGACGGCCCCACGCTGACCAGGCAGAACTCGTCCCCGCCCAGCCGCGCGACCAGCGCCCCCGCCAGCATCGCCCCGCACAGGCTCAGCACCGAACCGAACCGCTCCAGCAGCTGGTCGCCCGTCGCGTGCCCGAGGGTGTCGTTGACCCGCTTGAGGCCGTTCAGGTCGCACACCACCAGGCTCACCACCGCCCCGCTGCGCCGGTGCTCCTCCAGGGCCTCGTCGAGCCGCATGTCCACGGCCCGCCGGTTGGCCAGGCCGGTCAGCGGATCGGTGAAGGCCAGCCGCCGGGCCTCCTCCAGGCGCTCGTTCTGCGCGAGTCCGGCCGCCACCACCGCCGCCAGCACCGCCGCGAAGTCGGCGTCGTCCTCGTCGAAGTCCGGCAGGCCCTCGTCCCGGGCCACGTACAGCTCGCCCCAGGCCCGGCCGCCGAGGACGATCGGGGCGACCACGCACGTACCGCGTCCGCGCCGCCGCAGGGCCTCGCCGCGCCGCCCGGGCCGGTCGCCGATGGCGCTCTCCACCCAGGGGTGCGGGCCGCCGCCGCCCGCCCAGCGGGCGTGCAGGAACTCGGCGATCTCGGGGAAGTCGTGCACGGGGTAGGACTCGTCCTCGGGGAACTCCTCCTCCCCGGCGCGCAGCTCGCCCTCGTTGACGAGGACCCTCAGCCGCCCCCGCTCGCGTTCCCAGGCGGAGATCGCGGCGAACGAGCCGTCCATCGCCAGCCGGGCGCTCCGGGCGGCGGCCCGGACGCTGTCCCGCGGCGCGCAGGCCGCCGCCATGGCCTGAGCGAGGCCTACGACGGCCCGCAGCCGCCCGTCAACTCCCATCACCCCACATTAGGGACTTTTATCCGATTCAGTGATGATGGACGCCCCTCCGGGTGATCCCGGACCGCATCCGGCGGCCGGGCGGCCGGGCCGGCCCTCGCCCTACTCCCCCGGCCAGTTCGGCTTCCGCTTCTCGTTGAACGCCGCCACGCCCTCCGCCCGGTCCCCGGAGAAGGCCACCGTCCGCCAGGCCGCGTCCTCGATCTCCAGCCCGGCCGCCAGGTCCATCCCGTGCCCGAGCCGCAGCGCCCGCTTGGCCGCGCGCAGTCCCACGGGGGAGTTCGCGGCCATCGTCAGCGCCAGCTCGAGGGCCCGCGTACGGTCCTCGCCCGCCGGGGCCACCTCGTCGACGAGCCCCAGCGACAGAGCCTCGGCGGCCTCCACCCGGCGGGCCGTGAAGATGAGCTCCGCCGCCCGCGCCGCGCCGACCCGCCTCGGCAGCAGCTGCGTACCGCCGCCGCCGGGGATGACGCCCACCGACACCTCGGGCAGCCCGACCACGGCCGTCTCGTCGGCCACGATCACGTCGCACGCCAGCGCCAGCTCGAAGCCGCCGCCCAGGGCGAAGCCGTGCACCGCCGCGACCGTCGGCATCGGCAGCTCCAGTACGCCCCCGTACGCCCCCCGGGTGGTGGGCCGCTGCCGCACCAGCTCGGCGTCGGACAGGGAGTTGCGCTCCTTGAGGTCCGCGCCCACGCAGAAGGCCCGCTCGTGGGTGGAGGTCAGTACGACGACCCGTACGCCGGGGTCCGCGGCGAGCGCGTCGCACGCGGCGGAGACCGAGCGGGCCATCTCCGTCGAGACGGCGTTCATCGCCTTGGGGCGGTCCAGCACCAGCTCCGCGACCACCCCGCCGTCGCCGTGCCGCCGTACCGCCACGAACTCCCCGAAACGGCTCTCGCTCACGCCCACGGCGCACTCTCCCCGCAAATGGTTAACGAACGTTACCCGGGGATCCTAGGTGTCCGCCGCGTCAGCGACCAGGGCTCCACGACGCCCAGTCCGCGCACCGGCCGCTGCCACATCGGCTGGAGCGCGAAGCGGTAGGCGCCGCCGCCCTCCTCGGTCTCGGCGTCCTTCTCGGACTTCGGCGCGGCCCCCGTCCGGCTCAGCTCCTCGGCCATCGCCCCGTCCACCAGTACGGCGTCCTTGGGGGCTATGGAGGTCAGCCGGCTGGCCAGGTTCACCGTGGTCCCGAAGACGTCGCCCATGCGGGTCGTCACCGTCCCGAAGGCGATGCCCACCCGCAGCTCGGGCATCTGCGGGTCCGCCTCCATCGTCTCGATCAGCCGCAGCGCGATCTCCGCCGCCGTCGCCGCCTCGTCGGCCGCGTACAGCACCTCGTCGCCCAGCGTCTTGATCAGCCGGCCGCCGTGCGCGGCCACCAGGTCCGCCGCCGTCGTCTCGAAGGCCTCGACGAGCTCGCCGAGCTCCTCCTCCTCCAGCCGGCGCGTGAGCCGGGTGAAGCCGACCAGGTCCGCGAAGCCCACCGCGAGGCGCCGGTCGACCATCTCCTCGTCGTCCGCCACCTGCACCACCCGGCCGGTCGCGGCCGCCAGCTGGCGCCGCCACACGTAGACGAGGAACTCCTCCAGCTCCGGCAGCAGCAGCTCGACCAGCGGGTACGTGACCTCCGTACGGGTCATGCCCGGCTCCGGCGGCTCCGTCAGCCCCTCCAGGAAGGAATCGATCTGCCATTCGGCCAGCCGGGCGGTGGTCTGCCCGGTGGACCGCGCCACCTGCACCGCCATCGGCTCGCTCAGCAGCCCCGCCTCCACCAGACCGGCCAGCCGCCGCAGCGCCAGCACGTCCGCCTCGGTCAGGGCCTTGGCCTGCCCGATGTCCGCGAAGCCCATGGCCCGCCAGAAACGGGAGGCCAGCTCCATCGACACCCCGGCGCTGCGGGCCGCCTGGAACGGCGTGTACCGCCGCTCGGCGCCCAGGATCAGCTGCTCCAGGCGGATGGCGAGCGGGTCGGCCGTCGGCTGGGCCGCGTGGTCGACCTCGTGGAACGGGGCGTGCCGGTCCCGCCCGATCGGGGTGCCCGGACCACTTGCCGGACCGGACCCGGACGGGCTGGACGCAGAGTCGTCGACGGTCAAGGGCCGCCTCCTGTCCATTCCGTGCGCGCTGCCGAACCGGGTGATCACCGAGAGGACTGGGATCGCCTAAACCATACGGCAGGTGTGCCGTAGCTCACTCCCCCAGTTCCGGCCCCGGCCCCGATCGAGCCGGCCCGGCCCCCGCCGGCGCCCGCGGCGGGCCTCCGGCGGCGGCCCGCCGGAGGCCCGGGGGCCGGAGCCGGTCCCGCGGCGGCACCCGGACCCCCGCGCCGCCGAGACCCCGCGCACCGGCCTAGTGCACCGACCTCAGGTGGACCACGTCCCCGGCCCCCACCGCCTCCCGGGCGTCGTCGGCCGTGCGGATCACCAGCCGCCCGTCCGCGTCCACCGCTTCGGCCGTTCCGGTGAGCTCGCGCCCGCCCGGCAGGTCCGCCCGGACATGACGGCCCAGCGTCGCGCAGCCGGCCGCGTACGCCTCCTGGAGCCCGCTGTCCGCCGGGTCGCCGGCGGCGTCGCGCCAGCGCCCGTACCACTCCTCCAGCGACCGCAGCACGGCCTTCAGCAGCGGCTCCCGGTCGGTCACCGCCGCCTTGGCCAGGACCAGCGACCCGGCGCCCGGTACGGGGAGCTCGTCCTCCGTGAGGGTGACGTTGAGGCCGATCCCGAGGACGACCCCGCCCTCGACCCGCTCGGCGAGGATGCCGCCGGCCTTGCGTTCCTCCCCCTCCACGCTCACCAGCAGGTCGTTCGGCCACTTGAGCACGGCGTCCACGCCGGCACCCCGCGCCAGCCCGGCCGCCGTGGCCACCCCGGCCAGCAGCGGCAGCCAGCCCCACCGCTCCTGCGGGACGTCCGCGCCCGGCTTGAGCAGCACGGAGAAGAACAGCCCCGACCGCGGCGGAGCCACCCAGCTGCGGTCGAGCCGGCCCCGTCCGGCGGTCTGCTCCTCGGCGACCAGCACGGCGCCCTCGGGCAGCTCCGCGGCCCGCGCCGCGAGATCGGTGTTGGTGGACCCGGTGGCGGCGACGACCTCCAGGGAGGTCCACAGGCCGTCGGGGGTGACGAGCGCCCGTGTGAGGGCGGTGGCGTTCAGTGGCGGGCGCTCCAGGCTCGACCAGCGTCCCGGGCCCGTTCCGGCTGAAGCATCTTGTGGAGTCATGCAAGCAAATGTAGGTGTGTCAAACGCCGCACTGCCGAGCGCCATGCCCGCCGATACGCTACGCACCAGTAGCCAGCAGCAGTCAATCAATTGACCAGGCAGTTGACACCACACAGGGAGCCGCGACCCCGATGTCCCAACCCTCAGAGCCGATCGACATGCACACGACCGCGGGCAAGCTCGCGGACCTGCGGCGCCGCGTCGAGGAAGCCACGCACGCCGGTTCCGAGCGCGCCGTCGAGAAGCAGCACGCCAAGGGCAAGCTGACGGCACGTGAGCGCGTGGCGCTGCTGCTGGACGAGGGGTCCTTCGTAGAGCTGGACGAGTTCGCCCGGCACCGGTCGACCAACTTCGGACTGGAGAAGACCCGCCCGTACGGCGACGGCGTCGTGACCGGCTACGGCACGGTGGACGGCCGCCCGGTGGCCGTGTTCTCGCAGGACTTCACCGTCTTCGGCGGCGCCCTCGGCGAGGTGTACGGGCAGAAGATCATCAAGGTGATGGACTTCGCCCTGAAGACCGGCTGCCCGGTCGTCGGCATCAACGACTCCGGCGGTGCCCGCATCCAGGAGGGCGTCAGCGCGCTCGGCATGTACGGCGAGATCTTCCGCCGCAACGTGCACGCCTCGGGCGTGATCCCGCAGATCAGCCTGGTCGTGGGGCCCTGCGCGGGCGGCGCCGTGTACTCGCCGGCCATCACCGACTTCACGGTCATGGTCGACCAGACCTCGCACATGTTCATCACCGGCCCGGACGTCATCAAGACGGTCACCGGCGAGGACGTCGGCTTCGAGGAGCTGGGCGGGGCGCGCACCCACAACGCCACCTCGGGCGTCGCCCACCACATGGCCGGGGACGAGAAGGACGCGATCGAGTACGTCAAGTCGCTCCTGGCGTACCTGCCGTCGAACAACCTCTCCGAGCCGCCCGCCTTCCCGGAGGAGGCGGACACGGAGGTCTCCGACGCCGACCTGGAGCTCGACGTCCTGATCCCGGACAGTGCGAACCAGCCGTACGACATGCACACTGTCATTGAGCACGTGCTGGACGACGCGGAGTTCCTGGAGACTCAGTCCCTGTTCGCCCCGAACATCCTCACCGGTTTCGGCCGGGTCGAGGGGCACCCGGTGGGCGTGGTCGCCAACCAGCCGATGCAGTTCGCCGGCTGCCTGGACATCGACGCCTCCGAGAAGGCCGCCCGGTTCGTCCGGACGTGCGACGCCTTCAACATCCCGGTACTGACGTTCGTCGACGTCCCGGGCTTCCTGCCCGGCACCGACCAGGAGTACAACGGAATCATCCGGCGCGGCGCGAAGCTGATCTACGCGTACGCCGAGGCCACCGTCCCCCTCATCACCGTCATCACGCGCAAGGCCTTCGGCGGCGCCTACGACGTCATGGGCTCCAAGCACCTCGGCGCGGACCTCAACCTGGCCTGGCCGACGGCCCAGATCGCCGTCATGGGCGCGCAGGGCGCGGTGAACATCCTGCACCGGCGCACCATCGCGGAGGCCGCCCCCGAGGAGGTGGAGGAGACCCGGGCACGACTCATCACCGAGTACGAGGACACCCTGCTCAACCCGTACACGGCCGCCGAGCGCGGTTACGTCGACGCGGTGGTCATGCCGTCCGAGACCCGCGCCCAGGTGGTCAAGGGGCTGCGCCAGCTCCGTACGAAGCGGGAGTCGCTGCCCCCGAAGAAGCACGGCAACATCCCCCTCTAGGCCCTCCAGGAGGACTCTGTGGTGATCAAGGTCGTCAAGGGCAACCCGACCCCCGAGGAGCTGGCCGCCGCACTGGCGGTGGTCCGGGCGCGCGCCGCGGCGCTGGCCTCGGCCCCGTCGGGCGCGCCCCGGATCCCGGACGAGTGGGCCTCGCCGAGCCGGGTGGCCCGCCGGCAGCAGATGCTGCCGGGGCCGCGCGCGTGGGGCCGTACGTACTGGCCCGGACGGGGCTGAGCCCCGCGCTCCGGAAGATGGCGCGAACGGACGGTGGCGCCTGAGTACCCGTACTCAGGCGCCACCGGCGTTCCGCGGGCCAGGATCGGGGCATGCTCTGGTCAGACCCGAAGGACGAGCCCCCGAAGGACATGCGCGACGCCCAGGCGATGCTCCGGCGGATGCTCGTGGTCCTCGTACTGGCGATGGTGATCGCGGTGTACGTCCTCGGCGTGCCGCCCTTCTAGGCGGCCGTCCGGGCCGCCGCCGCGCCGCCCTACGATGGCCCCCATGACCGTACGCACGCTCGTCCTCGCCTCCGCCTCGCCCGCCCGGCTGAACCTGCTGCGGCAGGCCGGGCTCGCCCCCCACGTGATCGTCAGCGGCTTCGACGAGGACACGCTGGACCACGACGACCCGGCCGCCCTGGCGCTGGCCCTGGCCGAGGCCAAGGCGGGCGTGGTGGCGGGTCTGGAGGAGGCCGCGGGCGCCCTGGTGATCGGCTGTGACTCGGTGCTGGAGCTGGACGGCGAGGCGCTCGGCAAGCCGGTGGACGCGGCCGACGCCACGGCCCGCTGGAAGTCGATGCGCGGGCGGGCCGGGGTGCTGCGCACGGGCCACTGCGTGATCGACACGGCCACCGGCCGTCAGGTCTCGGCGACGGCCTCCACGACGGTCCGCTTCGGCGAGCCGACGGACGCGGAGGTGGCGGCGTACGTGGCCAGCGGCGAGCCGCTGCACGTGGCGGGGGCGTTCACCCTGGACGGGCTGTCGGCGCCGTTCATCGACGGCATCGACGGGTGCCCCGGCAACGTCATCGGCCTGTCCATGCCGCTGCTGCGTTCCCTGCTGGGCGAACTGGACGTGTCCATCACGGACTTGTGGGCCTGAGGCTCCCCCCGGGGTCCCCGCCGGGGCCCTCGGCCGGTGCCGCGTAGAGCATCAGGGTCAGGACGAGCAGGCACAGGATCAGTGAGGTCGCCGCGAAGGCGCCCCAGCCGACGAGTCCCACGGCGAGGGCGCCGAGCACCCCGTGGGTGACGGCCGCGCCGACGAGCAGGATCCGGGCGGGACGGCCCGGCGGGCGGTCGCGCAGGGCGGCGAGGGCGGCCAGGACCGCGCACAGCAGCAGGAAGGCGGCCATGGCGGCACCCATCCCATAAGTTGCCGTGACCATGACATCCGGATCCATGCCCGCGATGGACATCGACTGCGCCCCGGTGGCCCGGCCCAGCACGACGTGGACCAGCGCCAGCACGGCGGCCTCCGCGACGAGCGTGATCGCGGCCAGCCCCGCCACGAGTCTGCGCAGCACGACGCCCCCATCCGTCCCACGCCACAAGCGTGTTCGACGCCAGGAGGCTACTAACGAGTAAACCCGGGGACAAGAGCCGGGGACCGCTTCGTTACGGGAAACCGCCGCGCGGACGACCGTGACGGCTCTCACTCAAAGAATGCATAGGCCGTTCGTAGGGACTCGACAAAGAATCAGCAGGGTCCGCTGACCCGCCGAACAGAGACCTCGCCCTCGCAACAGGGTTACTGTGCAGTCGGGGATCTCCCTGACCTGGGGCGACACAAGGGCATTCGCACTCAAGGGGCACTCGAATCACGCTCCGTGTGGGCAAGCTCACCACCGGGGAAGGGTCGTAAGGCCGTGTCGGCAGTCCCTAAACTCAGCTTGTTTCAAGGAGGGAGCCATCGTGCGCAAGGTGCTCATCGCCAACCGTGGCGAAATCGCTGTCCGCGTTGCTCGGGCCTGCCGGGATGCCGGAATCGCGAGCGTAGCCGTCTACGCCGATCCGGACCGGGACGCCCTGCACGTCCGCGCGGCAGACGAAGCTTTCGCGTTGGGCGGTGACACCCCGGCAGCCAGCTACCTCGACATCGCGAAGGTCCTACAGGCCGCCGCGGACTCCGGAGCGGACGCCATCCACCCCGGATACGGCTTCCTCTCCGAGAACGCCGACTTCGCCCAGGCCGTCCTCGACGCGGGCCTGACCTGGATCGGCCCGCCGCCGCAGGCCATCCGGGACCTCGGTGACAAGGTGGCCGCCCGCCACATCGCCCAGCGCGCCGGGGCCCCCCTCGTCGCCGGCACCCCCGACCCGGTCTCCGGGGCCGACGAGGTCGTCGCCTTCGCCCGCGAGCACGGCCTGCCCATCGCCATCAAGGCCGCCTTCGGCGGTGGCGGCCGCGGCCTCAAGGTCGCCCGCACCCTCGAAGAGGTGCCGGAGCTGTACGACTCCGCCGTGCGCGAGGCCGTGGCCGCCTTCGGCCGCGGCGAGTGCTTCGTCGAGCGCTACCTCGACCGGCCCCGCCACGTCGAGACCCAGTGCCTCGCGGACTCCCACGGCAACGTGGTGGTCGTCTCCACCCGCGACTGCTCCCTCCAGCGCCGCCACCAGAAGCTCGTCGAGGAGGCCCCGGCCCCCTTCCTGACGGAAGCCCAGAACGCCGAGCTCTACGCCGCGTCGAAGGCCATCCTCAAGGAGGCCGGCTACGTCGGCGCGGGCACCGTCGAGTTCCTCGTCGGCACCGACGGCACCATCTCCTTCCTCGAGGTCAACACCCGCCTCCAGGTCGAGCACCCGGTGACCGAGGAGGTCGCCGGCATCGACCTGGTCCGCGAGATGTTCCGCATCGCCGACGGCGAGGAACTCGGCTACGGCGACCCGGAGCTGCGCGGCCACTCCTTCGAGTTCCGCATCAACGGCGAGGACCCGGGCCGCGGCTTCCTGCCCGCCCCGGGCACCGTCACCCTCTTCGCCCCGCCGACCGGCCCCGGCGTGCGCCTGGACGCGGGCGTGGAGACCGGCTCGGTCATCGGCCCCGCCTGGGACTCGCTGCTCGCCAAGCTGATCGTCACCGGCGCCACCCGCGAGCAGGCCCTCCAGCGCGCCGCCCGCGCCCTGGCGGAGTTCAACGTGGAGGGCATGGCCACCGCCATCCCCTTCCACCGCGCGGTCGTCGCCGACCCGGCCTTCGCCCCCACCGACGGCACCCCGTTCAAGGTCCACACCCGCTGGATCGAGACCGAGTTCGTCAACGAGATCAAGCCCTTCTCCGCCCCGGCGGCCGAGGAGACCGAGGACGAGCCCGGCCGTGAGACGGTCGTCGTCGAGGTCGGCGGCAAGCGCCTGGAGGTCTCCCTCCCGTCCTCGCTGGGCATGACCCTGGCCCGCACGGCCGCCGCCGGCGGCGCCAAGCCCAAGCGCCGGGCCGCCAAGAAGTCCGGCCCGGCCGCGTCCGGCGACACCCTCGCCTCCCCGATGCAGGGCACGATCGTCAAGGTCGCCGTCGAGGAGGGCCAGCAGGTCAACGAGGGCGACCTGGTCGTCGTACTCGAGGCGATGAAGATGGAGCAGCCGCTGAACGCGCACCGCTCCGGCACCGTCGTCGGCCTGACCGCCGAGGTCGGCGCCTCCCTGACCTCCGGCGCCACGATCTGCGAGATCAAGGACTGACGTCCCCGCCCGCGGCCGTACGAAGGCCCCGCCCGGTTCCCCGGGCGGGGCCTTCGGCCGTGCGCACGCCCGGGCGGTCTGCGCCCGGCCGCCCTGGCGGGAGCGGCCCGGCGGACACCGCCCGTAGCGGGCCCGGCGCTCAGCGGCGGCGCATGTCCGCCACCCGGGCCCGTTCCCCGGCCTGCTGCTCCAGCAGCGACGCGGGCGCACTGCGCAGCTGGGCGGTGGGGCCGCCGCGCCGCTGGACCGGCAGGGGGGCGTCACGGCGGGGCCTGCGCCCCTGCATGCCCTCCCCGGCGCCGCCGTGGCCGCCGGCCGCCGGGGCCGGTCCGGCCACGGTGATCTGCACGCCCTGGTCGGCCAGCGCCTGGAGTTCGGTGGCGGCCCGTTCGTCGTGCTGCGGGGGCTCGTCCGTCACCAGCCGGGTCATCACGTCCGTCGGCACGGTCTGGAACATGGTGTCCGTGCCGAGCTTCGTGTGGTCGGCCAGTACGACGACCTCCGCCGCGGCCTGCACCAGCGCCCGGTCCACGCTCGCGGAGAGCATGTTGGACGTGGACAGCCCGCGCTCGGCGGTCAGACCGCTCCCGGACAGGAAGGCCCGGGACACCCGCAGCCCCTGGAGGGACTGCTCGGCGCCGCTGCCCACGAGGGCGTAGTTCGAGCCGCGCAGCGTTCCGCCGGTCATCACCACCTCCACCCGGTTGGCGTGCGCGAGCGCCTGGGCGACGAGCAGCGAGTTGGTGACGACGGTCAGGCCGGGCACCCGTGCGAGCCGGCGGGCCAGCTCCTGGGTCGTGGTACCCGCGCCGACGACGACGGCCTCGCCTTCTTCGACGAGGCCGGCGGCGACATCGGCGATGGCGGTCTTCTCCGCCGTCGCGAGATGGGACTTTTGCGGAAAGCCGGACTCCCGCGTGAAACCGCCCGGCAAGACCGCACCGCCGTGCCGGCGGTCGAGGAGTCCTTCTGCCTCCAGTGCCCGCACGTCCCGCCGTACGGTCACTTCGGAGGTCTGGACGACACGGGCGAGCTCACGGAGCGATACCGCACCGTTGGCCCGCACCATTTCGAGGATCAATTGGCGACGTTCAGCAGCGAACACGAAACTGACAGTAACCCCAACGACCGTCTGCTTTCAGCTCCTTGCACCGGAATACCGAAGTTGTCCATACATCGGCCCGACTAGTGGTATACGGGGTCGGCCCACTTTCCGCGGCCGCGGCCGCGCACCCCCGCCCCACCTCGACTTCCGCCCCAACCCCCGCGGGGAAAGGGGCGGTTGAGCCCCGGCGGAGCGCCCCTACGCCTCGCTGCCCGTCTTACGGGTGTGCAACTGGCGGGCCACTTCGGCGATCGAACCGGACAGGGAGGGGTACACGGTGAACGCGTTTGCGATCTGCTCGACGGTCAGGTTGTTGTCGACGGCGATCGAGATGGGGTGGATCAGCTCGCTCGCGCGCGGCGAGACGACCACGCCGCCCACCACGATCCCGGTACCCGGGCGGCAGAACAGCTTCACGAAGCCGTCCCGGATGCCCTGCATCTTCGCGCGCGGGTTGCGCAGCAGCGGCAGCTTCACCACGCGGGCGTCGATCTTGCCGGCGTCCACGTCGGCCTGGGTGTAGCCGACGGTGGCGATCTCCGGGTCGGTGAAGACGTTCGAGGAGACCGTCTTCAGGTTCAGCGGGGCCACCGCGTCACCGAGGAAGTGGTACATCGCGATGCGCCCCTGCATGGCGGCGACGGACGCCAGCGCGAAGATCCCCGTCACGTCACCGGCGGCGTACACGCCCGGCGAGGACGTGCGCGACACCTTGTCGGTCCAGATGTGGCCGGACTCCTTGAGCCGGACCCCGGACTCCTCCAGGTTCATGTCCTTGGTGTTCGGGATCGCACCGACCGCCATCAGACAGTGGGTACCCGTGATCACGCGGCCGTCGGAGAGGGTGACCTCGACCCGGTCGCCCACCCGCTTGGCGGACTCGGCGCGCGAACGGCCGATGACGTTCATGCCGCGGCGGCGGAAGACGTCCTCCAGGACGGCCGCCGCGTCCGGGTCCTCACCCGGCAGCACGCGGTCGCGGGAGGACACCAGCGTCACCCGGGAGCCCAGCGCCTGGTACGCGCCGGCGAACTCGGCACCGGTCACACCGGAGCCGACCACGATGAGCTCCTCGGGAAGCTCCTCCAGGTCGTAGACCTGGGTCCAGTTCAGGATGCGCTCCCCGTCGGGCATCGCGTCCGGGATCTCGCGCGGGGTGCCACCGGTGGCGATCAGCACGGCGTCGGCGGTGAGGATCGTCTCCGTGCCGTCGGCGGCGGTGACGATCACGTCCCGGGTGCCGTCGATGCCCTGCGGGCCGCCCAGCTTGCCGCGGCCGCGCATGACGCGGGCCCCGGCACGGGTCACGGAGGCGGTGATGTCGTGGGACTGCGCCAGCGCGAGGCGCTTGACGCGCCGGTTCACCTTGCCGAGGTCCACGCCGACGACACGCGCGGCCTGCTCGATGTGCGGGGTGTCGTCCGCGACGACGATCCCCAGCTCCTCGTACGACGAGTCGAAGGTCGTCATGACCTCTGCGGTCGCGATGAGGGTCTTCGAGGGCACGCAGTCGGTCAGGACCGACGCCCCGCCCAGACCGTCGCAGTCGACGACGGTCACCTCCGCGCCGAGCTGCGCCCCCACCAGGGCTGCCTCATACCCGCCGGGTCCACCGCCGATGATCACGATCCGGGTCACGAAAAGTCCGCCTCACGTCTACCCGGCCGGCTGCCGCCCCGGCCGGTGTTCCGGGGGGTCTCCCCGGGGGATCCATTCCGTGCCCCATTGTCCCGCACGCATCAAGGTGCTCGCACCATCCGGACACCCCGGCCGGGGCGACCCTCCCGTACCCTCGACCTCATGTCGCTCTACGCCGCGTACGCCGGCAACCTCGACCCGCGGCTGATGACGCGCCGCGCTCCCCATTCACCGCTGCGCGGCACGGGCTGGATCAACGATTGGCGGCTGACCTTCGGCGGCGAGCAGATGGGCTGGGAAGGCGCCCTCGCCACCGTGGTGGAAGCCCCGCGCCAGCAGGTCTTCGTCGCGCTGTACGACATCGCCCCGCTGGACGAGGACTCCATGGACCGCTGGGAGGGCGTCGGGCTGGACATCTACCGCCGCATGCGGATCCGCGTCCACACCCTGGACGGCGAGGAGGCGGCGTGGTGCTACGTCCTGAACGGGTACGAGGGCGGCCTGCCCTCGGCGCGCTACCTGGGTGAGATCGCCGACGCCGCCGAATCGGCGGGGGCGCCGCACGACTACGTCATGGAACTGCGCAAGCGCCCCTGCTAGCCGCCGCCGGCCACTGCCGACCCCGGCCGGCTCCTGCCGGACACGCGCCGGGGGGACGATTCGGCGGAAACGACAAGGCAACGATCCGAACACCGTGAGCTGCGCCATCTACGCGCGTAGGCGATAAGCGGTTACGCTCGTCCGCGTGAACGCATCTGTTACCGACCCCTTCGCCGCCGCCGACGCCGCCGCCGCCCGCCTCCGCGAGCTCACCGGCGTCGAATCCCACGATGTCGCCCTCGTCATGGGCTCCGGCTGGGCCCCCGCCGCAGAGGCGCTCGGCGCCCCCGAGTCCGAGTTCCTCGTCACCGAGCTGCCCGGCTTCCCGCCCGCCGCCGTCGAGGGCCACGGCGGCAAGATCCGCTCGTACAAGATCGGCGACAAGCGCGCCCTGGTCTTCCTCGGCCGGACCCACTTCTACGAGGGCCGCGGCGTCGCCGCCGTCGCCCACGGCGTGCGCACCGCCGTCGCCGCCGGCTGCAAGACCATCGTCCTCACCAACGGCTGCGGTGGTCTGCGCGAGGGCATGGCGCCCGGCCAGCCCGTCCTGATCAGCGACCACCTCAACCTGACGGCCACCTCGCCGATCGTCGGCGCGAACTTCGTCGACCTCACCGACCTGTACTCGCCGCGCCTGCGCGCGATGTGCAAGGAGATCGACGAGACCCTCGAAGAGGGCGTCTACGTCCAGTTCCCCGGCCCGCACTACGAGACCCCGGCCGAGATCAACATGATCCGCGTCATGGGCGCCGACCTGGTCGGCATGTCGACCGTGCTGGAGGCCATCGCCGCCCGTGAGGCCGGCGCCGAGGTGCTCGGCATCTCCCTGGTCACCAACCTGGCCGCCGGCCTGTCCGGCGAGCCGCTGAACCACGAAGAGGTCCTCCAGGCCGGCCGCGACTCCGCCGCCCGCATGGGCACGCTGCTGACGCAGGTCCTCGCCCGCATCTGATCGGTACCCCCGACGATCGACGACGACGTACGAGAGGAAAGGCGGAAGCAGTGCAGGAACAGGACGACCTCCTCACCCGGGCCCGGGCCTGGCTGGCCGAGGACCCGGACCCGCAGACGGCGGCGGAGCTCGCGGCCCTGATCGACGCGAACGACACGGCCGAGCTCGCGGACCGCTTCTCCGGCACGCTCCAGTTCGGCACCGCCGGGCTGCGCGGCGAGATCGGCGCCGGTCCGATGCGGATGAACCGTTCCGTGGTCATCCGCGCCGCGGCCGGCCTCGCGGCCTACCTGAAGGACCAGGGCCACGACGGCGGCCTGGTCGTCGTCGGCTACGACGCCCGCTACAAGTCGGCCGACTTCGCCCGCGACACCGCCGCCGTGATGACCGGCGCCGGACTGCGCGCGGCCGTCCTCCCCCGGCCCCTGCCGACGCCCGTCCTCGCGTACGCCATAAGGCACCTGGGCGCCGTCGCCGGCGTCGAGGTCACCGCCAGCCACAACCCTCCCCGGGACAACGGCTACAAGGTCTACCTCGGCGACGGCTCGCAGATCGTGTCCCCCGCGGACACCGAGATCGCGGCGCGGATCGCGGCCGTCGGCGCGCTGGCCGACGTACCGCGCCCCTCCGACGGCTGGCTCCAGCTCGACGAGGAGGTCCTCGAGGCCTACCTGACCCGGACGGACGCCGTCCTCGCCCCCGGGTCCCCCCGGGGCGTACGGACCGTCTACACGGCCATGCACGGCGTCGGCAAGGACGTCGTCATGGCTGCCTTCGCCCGGCACGGCTTCCCCACCCCGGTGCTCGTCGCCGAGCAGGCGGAGCCGGACCCGGCCTTCCCGACGGTCGCGTTCCCGAACCCGGAGGAGCCCGGCGCGATGGACCTGGCCTTCGCGAAGGCCGCCGAGGTCCAGCCCGACATCGTGATCGCCAACGACCCGGACGCCGACCGCTGCGCGGTCGCGGTCCCGGACAACGGCGGCTGGCGCATGCTGCGCGGCGACGAGGTCGGCGCGCTGCTGGCCGCCCACCTGGTCCACAAGGGCGCCCAGGGCGTCTTCGCCGAGTCGATCGTCTCCTCCAGCCTCCTGGGCCGGATCGCGGAGGCGGCCGGCGTCGGCTACGAGGAGACCCTCACCGGCTTCAAGTGGATCGCCCGGGTGGAGGGCCTGCGCTACGGCTACGAGGAGGCGCTCGGCTACTGCGTGGACCCCGAGGGCGTCCGCGACAAGGACGGCATCACCGCCGCCCTCCTGGTCGCCGAGCTCGCCTCGGAGCTCAAGGAACAGGGCCGCACCCTGACCGACCTGCTGGACGACCTGGCCATGGCCCACGGCCTGCACCACACCGACCAGCTCTCGGTCCGCGTCTCCGACCTGTCGGTCATCGCCAACGCCATGGCGCGGCTGCGCGCCCGGCCGCCGGTCTCCCTCGCGGGCCTGCGGGTGGCCTCGGCGGAGGACCTGTCGGTCGGCTCGGCCGCCCTCCCGCCCACGGACGGCCTGCGCTACTACCTGGACGGCGACTACCGGGCCCGGGTCATCTGCCGCCCGTCCGGCACGGAGCCCAAGCTGAAGTGCTACCTGGAGGTCGTGGTCCCGGTGGCCGAAGCCTCCGACCTCGCGAGCGCCCGCACCCGCGGCCAGGACATCCTGGACGGCATCAAGAAGGACCTCGCGGCGGCCATGGGCCTCTGACGGCCCGGCTCCGACACCGACGGCCCCCGCAGCTCCGGCTGCGGGGGCCGTCGGCGTGGGTGGCGGTGTCCTGCCCGGACGGTGTCAGGGCTGGTTTGGGGGTTTCCCGTCAGTCCCATCGTCCTTCCGTGTCGTGCCGGTCCCTCAAGGGCGCTCACTTCGTTCGCGTCGCTTCGCGATGGCCTTCGGCCACCCTTGACCGACCGACCCGCCCCGGAAAGCCGAA
>NZ_JBVHWK010000015.1:0-19510 GCF_055569445.1 Streptomyces sp. NPDC029122
CCCCCCCCCCCCCCCCCCCCCCCCCCCCCCCCCCCCCCCCCCCCCACCCCCCCCCGCCCCCCCCCCCCCCCCCCCCCCCCCCCCCCCCCCCCTTTTTTTTCGTCGGCCGGCCGGCGGAAGGCACGGCGGCCGGCCCGGTGCCGCACGCGGCCGGCCGGAAGAACGGCGGAGGGCCCGGGGCGCTCATCGCGCCGCGGGCCCTCCGCTCAGCCGTCCGCCCCGGGGGTCATTCGCCCCGGCGCAGGCTCGGCTTCAGGTCCTTGAAGCGGGCCAGCAGGCCGTTCACGAACGCGGGCGAGTCGTCCGTGGAGAACTCCTTGGCCAGCTGCACGGCCTCGTCGATCGCCACGGCGTCCGGGGTCTCGTCGACCCAGATCAGCTCGAAGGCGCCCAGCCGCAGGATGTTCCGGTCGACGACCGGCATGCGGTCGAGCTCCCAGTCCACGGCGTAGGTGACGATCAGGTCGTCGATGCGGTTCACCTTGTCGGCGTAGCCCTCGACGAGGTCCATCGTGAAGGCGTTGACCGGCGGCTGCCGGTCGTCGGACCGCGCGTGGCGGATCCAGTCCGCGAGGACCTCGCGCACGGACACGCCGCGCTGGTCGGCCTCGAAGAGGATCTGGAAGGCGCGCTTGCGCGCGTTGCTCCGGGCAGCCACGGTTAGCTGTTCACCCGGCCGAGGTAGTCGGAGGTGCGGGTGTCGACCTTGACCTTCTCGCCGGTGTTGACGAAGAGCGGTACCTGGATCTCGTGGCCGGTCTCCAGCTTCGCCGGCTTGGTGCCGCCGGTGGAGCGGTCGCCCTGGACGCCCGGGTCGGTGTGCTCGATGACCAGCTCGACGGCGGCCGGGAGCTCGACGTAGAGGACCGAGCCCTCGTGCTGCGCGACGGAGGCGGTGAAGCCCTCGATCAGGAAGTTGGCGGCGTCGCCGACGGCCTTCTTGTCGACCATCAGCTGGTCGTAGGTCTGCATGTCCATGAAGACGAAGTACTCGCCGTCCATGTACGAGAACTGCATGTCACGCCGGTCGATCGTGGCGGTCTCGACCTTCGTGCCGGCGTTGAAGGTCTTGTCGACGACCTTGCCGGAGAGCACGTGCTTGAGCTTGGTGCGCACGAAGGCCGGGCCCTTGCCGGGCTTGACGTGCTGGAACTCGACGACGGACCAGAGCTGGTCACCGTCGAGCTTGAGCACCATGCCGTTCTTGAGGTCGTTCGTGGAAGCCACGGTTGCGGAATCTCCTGCACTGGAAGACCACGGATGCGCGCACGGTCCGGCGTCGCGGACTAGAGCGCGAGCAGCTCCTTGGTCGTAATGGTGAGTAGCTCGGGACCGCCGTCCGCCTCGGGGCGTACGACGAGCGTGTCATCGATCCGGACACCTCCCCGGCCGGGGAGGTGAACCCCCGGTTCGACGGTGACCGGCACGCAAGCGTCCAGTTTACCCATTGCCGTAGGTGCAAGCTGCGGGTCCTCGTCGATTTCGAGACCGACCCCGTGCCCCATCCACCCCGCGAGGGCCTCACCGTGCCCCGCCGAGTCCAGTACGGACCGTGCCGCGTGGTCCACGTCGCGGTACGCGGCCCCCGGCACCAGGGCCTGCCGGCCCGCCCGCTGGGCGGCGAAGACCAGGTCGTACAGCTCGATCTGCCAGTCGGCGGGAGTGGTGCCGATCACGAAGGTGCGGCCGATCTCGCAGCGGTAGCCGCGGTAGCCGGCGCCGAGGCAGACGGAGAGGAAGTCGCCCTCCTCCACCCGCCGGTCCGAGGGACGGTGTCCGGAGCGGCCCGAGTGCGGGCCGGTGCCGACGGACGTCGGGAACGCCGGGCCGTCCGCGCCGTGGTCCACGAGGCGGCGCTCCAGCTCCAGGGCCAGGTGGCGTTCGGTCCGGCCGACGAGGATCGACTCCAGCAGCTCGCCGAGGGCCTGGTCGGCGATCTCGGCGGCGATCCGCAGGCAGGCGATCTCCTCCTCGTCCTTCACCAGCCGCTGCTGCTCCACCGCCGTGCCGAGGTCGGCCAGCCGCAGCCGGGGCGCGACCGAGTGCAGGGCCCGGTGCCGGGCGACGGTGATGTGGTGCTCCTCGACGGCGAGGGAGTCGGCCCGGACGGAGGCGGCCAGATCGGCGGCGGCCACGGCCGGATCGGCTCCGGGCGCGGGCAGTACGGACACCCGCAGGCCCTCGTCGAGCCGTCCCTCGTCCACCTCCCCGGTGGGCGCCCCCGGGCAGAACAGCACGTCCTCCGCGGGCCCGACCAGCATGACGGCGCCCAGCGGGGACGCCCCGGCGAGGTAGCGGACGTTCGCTGGACGCGTGACCAGTGCGGCGGCATTGCCCGCGGCGGCGCAGCGCTCGCGGAGCAGGCCCCTGCGGGCCGCGTACACGTCTGACATGTCTTCGAGCCTACGAGCGCCGCGCGCATCCGGCCCGGCGAGCGCGGCCGGACGGGGCCGGGCCCGCGCCCGCGCCACCGCCGCGGCGGCCCTACCAGCGGGGCGGGCTCGTCAGTGCTCGGGCGAGGGCCTCGTCCAGGGCCCGCGCGGTGCCCTCGACGTCGAGGTGGGAGTTGTCGATGATCGGCAGCCCGGAGCCGTACCAGCCCGCCATCCGGCCGTGGATGCGGGCGACCTCCTCGTCGGAGAGCCGGCGGTTGCCGGAGCGGGCCGCGTTGCGGTCGAGGACGACGTCCAGCCCGGGCAGCAGTACGACCGGCAGCAGCGCCGGCCCGACGTGCCGCTTCCAGCCGCCCAGGCCGACCACCGGCCGGTCCGGGAAGACCGCGTCGTCGAGGATGCAGGAGATGCCGTTGGCCAGGAAATTGCGGGCGGCGAAGCCGCAGGTGCGGCGGGCGAGGCGGTACTGGGCCTCGGAGTGCTCGTTCCAGCCGGCCTGCGGGTCGGCGAAGCCCGAGCAGACCCATTCGCGGACGTCGTCCAGGCTGATGTGCGCGGTCGGCACCGGGCGGGTGCCCGCCCAGTGCCGGGCCACGGTCGTCTTGCCGGCCCCGGCCGGTCCTATGAGCAGTACGGCGAGCACGGCCCCGCCGGTACCGGGCACGGGCGCGCCCGGCCCGGGGGCCGCGGCGGGAGGCAGCGGGATGTGCCCCGTCGCTTCGGGGACCGGCGTCACCGGCCAGCCCTGGGCAGGGGGTATCGGCGGCTGCGGGGGAACCGCCGGGTGCTGTCCCGTCGGACCCCAGCCCCCCACTCCGTGCTGCATCCGCGCCACTCCGTCTCGTTCAGGCGACTGATGCGAGAACGTTATCTCAGGCCGTGACTTCCTCCGCCAGCGCACGCAGCGCCAGCCGGTAGGAGCCCAGCCCGAAGCCCGCGACGGTGCCGGTCGCCACGGCCGCGATGACCGAGGTGTGCCGGAACTCCTCCCGGGCGTACGGGTTGGAGATGTGCACCTCGATCAGCGGTGCGGTCCGCTGGGCGGCCGCGTCCCGCATGGCGTACGAGTAGTGCGTGAAGGCGCCCGGGTTGATGACGACCGGGATCCTGCCGTCGGCCGCCTCGTGCAGCCAGCGCACCAGCTCGCCCTCGTCGTTGGTCTCGCGGACCTCCACGTCGAAGCCGAGCTCCGCGCCCAGGGTGCGGCAGCTCTCCACGAGACCGGCGTACGAGGTGGCCCCGTACACATCGGGCTCGCGGGACCCGAGCCGGCCCAGGTTCGGGCCGTTCAGGACCAGCACCCGGCGGCTCACGCGGAGACCTCGCCGTAGGCGGCGACGAGGTGGGCCGGGTCGGGGCCCTCCAGCACGGTGGGCTTGGCCAGGCCGTCCAGGACGATGAAGCGCAGCAGGTTGCCGCGGGACTTCTTGTCGACCTGCATGGTCTGGAGCAGCTTGGTCCACTGGTCGCCGCGGTAGGTCAGCGGCAGGCCCACGGAGGCGAGCACCGCCTTGTGGCGGTCGGCCGTGGCGTCGTCCAGCCGCCCGGCCAGCCGGCCGAGCTCGGCGGCGAAGACCATGCCGACGGAGACCGCCGCACCGTGCCGCCACTTGTAGCGCTCGTTCTTCTCGATGGCGTGCGCGAGGGTGTGGCCGTAGTTGAGGATCTCCCGCAGCCCCGACTCCTTGAGGTCGCTGGAGACCACGTCGGCCTTGACCTGGATGGAGCGGCAGATCAGCTCGGCCGTGTGCGGGCCGGCGGGCGTCCGTGCCGCCGCCGGGTCCTCCTCGATCAGATCGAGGATCACCGGGTCGGAGATGAATCCGGCCTTGATGATCTCGGCCAGGCCGCTGACGTAGTCGTTGACGGGCAGCGACTCCAGCGCGGCGAGGTCGCAGAGCACCCCGGCCGGCGGGTGGAAGGCCCCGACGAGGTTCTTGCCCTCGGCGGTGTTGATGCCGGTCTTGCCGCCGACGGCCGCGTCCACCATCGCGAGGACGGTGGTCGGCACGGCGATCCAGCGCACCCCGCGCAGCCAGCTGGCCGCGACGAAGCCCGCCAGGTCGGTGGTGGCGCCGCCGCCGACGCCGACGATGACGTCGGTGCGGGTGAAGTTGGACTGGCCGAGCGCCTTCCAGCAGTACGCGGCCACCTCGACGGTCTTGGCCTCCTCGGCGTTCGGCACCTGGATGGCGACCGCCTCGTAGCCCTGGTCCGCCAGGTCCGCGCGCAGCGCCTCGCCGGTCTCGGCCAGCGCCTCGGGGTGGATCACGGCGACCCGCTGGGCCTTGGGGCCGATCAGGCCGCCCAGCTCGCCGAGCAGCTGCCGGCCGACCAGCACGTCGTACGCGTCGTGTCCGGCACTGGCGCCGACGTGGATCCGCGTCACCTGGTCTGTCATACGTCCTTCAACTCCAGAGCGTCGAGGACCGCCTGGGCGACCTCTTCGGGGGTGCGGTCGTCGGTGGCCACCACGACGCGCGCGACTTCGGTGTACAGGTGGCGCCTTGCCTCCATCAGCTCGCGCCACTGGCGGCGCGGGTTGACGGCGAGCAGCGGGCGGGCGGCGCCGAGCCCGACGCGGCGCACGGCCTCCTCGACGTCCATCGACAGGTAGGCGACGGGCAGCCCGGTCAGCAGGGCGCGGGTGCCCTCGTCGAGGACGGCGCCGCCGCCGAGGGCGAGGACTCCGGTGTGCTCGGCGACGGCGGCGGCCACGGCCTCGCGTTCCAGCTCACGGAAGTACGGCTCGCCCTCGTCGACGAAGATGTCGGAGATCTCCCGGCCCTGGGCCGCGACGATGTCCGCGTCGGTGTCCCGGTAGGGGACGCCGAGCCGGCGGGCGAGCAGGCCGCCCACCGTGGACTTGCCGGAGCCCATGGGGCCGACGAGTACGACCAGGGGGCCGCCGGTCACCGGATCTGCAGGTTGTCGAGGTACGACCGGACGTTGCGGCGGGTCTCGGGGACCGAGTCGCCGCCGAACTTCTCGACCACGGCGTCGGCCAGCACCAGTGCCACCATGGCCTCGGCGACGATGCCCGCGGCGGGCACGGCACAGACGTCGGAACGCTGGTGGTGGGCCACGGTGGCCTCGCCGGTGGCGACGTCGACGGTGGCCAGGGCGCGCGGCACGGTCGCGATGGGCTTCATCGCGGCGCGTACGCGCAGCAGCTCGCCGGTGGTCAGGCCGCCCTCGGTGCCGCCGGAGCGGCCGGAGGTGCGCTTGAGGCCCTCGGGGGTGGAGACGATCTCGTCGTGCGCCTTCGAGCCGGGCACGCGGGCCAGCTCGAAGCCGTCGCCGACCTCGACGCCCTTGATGGCCTGGATGCCCATGAGCGCGGCGGCGAGACGGGCGTCGAGGCGGCGGTCCCAGTGGACGTGGGAGCCGAGGCCGACGGGGACGCCGTACGCGAGCACCTCGACGACGCCGCCGAGGGTGTCGCCGTCCTTGTGGGCCTGGTCGATCTCGGCGACCATCGCCTTCGACGCGTCGGCGTCGAGGCAGCGCACCGGGTCGGCGTCGAGCTTCTCGACGTCGGCGGGGGTCGGGTAGACGCCGTAGGGGGCCTTGGCCGAGGCCAGCTCCACCACGTGCGAGACGATCTCGATGCCGGCGGCCTCCTTGATGAAGGACCGGGCGATGGCGCCGAGTGCGACGCGGGCGGCCGTCTCGCGGGCGCTGGCGCGCTCCAGGATCGGGCGGGCCTCGTCGAAGCCGTACTTCTGCATGCCCGCGAGGTCGGCGTGGCCGGGGCGGGGGCGGGTCAGCGGCGCGTTGCGGCCGGTGTCCTTGAGCAGCGAGGGGTCGACCGGGTCGGCCGACATCACCGTCTCCCACTTGGGCCACTCGGTGTTCCCGACCATGACCGCGACCGGGGAGCCCAGGGACAGCCCGTGGCGGACGCCGCCGAGGAAGGTGATCTCGTCCTGCTCGAACTTCATGCGGGCACCGCGGCCATAGCCGAGCCGGCGCCTCGCCAGGTGGTCGGCCACCAGCTCGGTGGTGACCGGGACGCCGGCGGGAAGGCCCTCCAGCGTCGCGACCAGGGCCGGTCCGTGCGACTCTCCCGCGGTCAGCCAACGCAACCTGCTCAACGATGCTCCTCATGCTCGCGCCTGGTACAGCGGCGGCGCGTCCCCGGGGCCCTCCCAGCGGTGGCTGGGGGGAGCGCGGACCGGACCGCCATACCCGAATCCTCCCACGTCCGGGCCGTCGGGCCGATCTCGGTCCAGCTGACGGACGGGGGGTCCCCAAGCGGCAGCCGGGGGAGGGTACGCGGCGATGGTGGCGGGTACGGCTATCCGCTTCCTACGCGCGCGGGGCGCGCGGGGCGTCAGTGGCGGGCGCGCAGGGCCGCTTCCCCGGCGGTCCGCATGGCCGCCAGGGGGCCGGGGGTGCGGCCGGTCATCCGCTCGACCTGGAGCACGGCCTGGTGGACGAGCAGGTCGAGGCCGCCGAGGAGGGTGCCGCCGCGTCCGGACCACGAGGCGGCCAGGGCGGTGGGCCAGGGGTCGTAGAGGACGTCGAAGAGGGTGCCGGGCGCCGCGGGGACGGCCGGGGCCAGCTCGTCCGTGGCACCGGCCGGGGTGGTGGCGATGACCAGCGGGGCTCCGAGCGCCTCCGCCGCGTCCGACCAGTCGGCGGTGCGCACGTCGACGCCGAGCCGCTCGCCCCACCGGAGCATCTCGTCGGCGCGGGCGCGCGAGCGGACGTACGCGGTGACCTCGCCGGTGCAGATCCGGGCGAGGGCGGCGAGCGCCGAGGAGGCGGTGGCGCCAGCCCCCAGGACGGCGGCGGCGGGCACCTTGTCGACGCCGCGCTCGTGCAGCGCGGCGACGATCCCGGGGATGTCGGTGTTGTCGCCGAGGCGGCGGCCGTCCTCGGCGAGGACGACCGTGTTGACGGCTTCCACCGAGGCGGCGGTGTCACTGATCCCGTCGAGCAGCGGGATGACCGCCCGCTTGAGCGGCATGGTCAGCGACAGCCCGGCCCACTCCGGACCGAGGCCGGCCACGAAGGCGGGCAGCGCGGCCTCGTCGATCTCGAACCGGTCGTAGGTCCAGTCGTCGAGGCCGAGCTCCCGGTACGCGGCGCGGTGCAGCACCGGTGAGAGGGAGTGCTCGATGGGCGATCCCAGCACCGCGGCCCGTATCCGTGACATGTCCTGCCTACCCGCCGTTCTTCTTCTGCGCCTGGCGCTCCTGGAACTCCGCGACGAGCTTCAGGTGCTCGTCGTAGGTCTTGGTGAAGGTCGTCTTGTCGCCGTCGACCGACACGAAGAACATCCATCCGCCGTGGTCGGGGTCGAGCGTAGCGCTCACCGCCTCCGCGCCGGGGTTCCCGATCGGGCCGGGCGGCAGTCCCTTGACGAAGTGGGTGTTGTACGGGTGGTCGAAGGCCTGGGCTTCCTTCAGGTTGAAGTTGATCTCGCTCTGGTTCTTGACGTAGTTGTACGTCGAGTCGAACTGGAGCTTCTGGTTCGTGACGTCGTTGGTCTTCTTGAGGCGGTTGTAGACCACCTCGGCCATCTTGCGGAAGTCGTCGTGGTTCTTGCCCTCGGCGTTGACGAGGCTGGCGACGGTGACCACCTGGAGCGGGCTGTCCAGGCCCAGTTCCTTGGCCTTGCCCTCGATCCCCATCTCCAGGTACTTGTCGGCGGAGTGCTTGACCATCTGCCGGAGCAGCGACTCGGGGGTGCTGTCCTTGCTGAGGTCGTAGCGCATGGGGAACAGGAAGCCCTCGAGCGGGTCGATGGCCTTCGGGTTGTTGGCCGCCCAGGCCGGCAGGCCGAGGTTCTTGGCCTCCCGCAGGGCGATGTCCTTCGTGGTGCCGTCCGGCTTGCCGAGCTTCTTGTCGATCGCCTCGTACACCTTGGAGTTGCGCATGCCCTCGGTGACGGTGAGGACGCTCAGCTTGCTGGGGTCGATCATCACGCGGACGGCGGCCGCCGCCGACATGCGCTTCTTCAGCGGGTAGACGCCGGGCTGGATGGATTTGCCCCTGGGGTTGGCGGTGGCGGCGTCGACGAAGGCCTGGGCGCTGGCGACCACGCCGGCCTGCTTGAGGATCCGGCCCATCTGGCCCAGGCCCGCGCTCTTGGGGATCTCGACGTCGACCGTCTCGCCGCTGCCCTCGCCCGCGAAGTCCTCGGCCGCGCCGAAGCGGTCCTTCAGGTACGTGTAGCCGTAGTAGCCGCCGCCGCCGACGACGCCGATGATCACCACGGCGGCGAGCAGGCAGGCGGTGCCGCTGCGCTTCTTCTGTTTGCCGCCCTTGCCGCCCTTGGCCCGGCCGCCGGCGCGGCGCCCGCGCGAGGGCGGCCCGTCGCCGTCGGGCGCGGGGAGGAGCTCCTCCTCGGGCTCCTCGGCGAGCGGCTCCTCGACCGGATCCGGTTCCAGGTGGCGCAGGCCGGGCGGCTGCGGAGGCGGGTAGGCCTCGGGGGTGGTGTACAGGTCGGGGGCCTCACCGGGGTAGGTCCCGACGGCCTGCTGGGCGTACGGGTCCGCGCCCGCGTACGGGTCGACCTGGACGGCGGCGGCCGCGTACTGGCCCTGGCCGGTGTCCCAGCCCTGGCCGCCGCCCCCGCCGTCGTAGGCGGGCTGAGGGGCCATCGGCTGGGGCGCCATGGGCTGGGCCATCTGTTGAGGGGCCATCTGCTGGTACTGGACCTGCTGGGCGTAGCCCTGTTCGTCGTACTGCTGCGGGTACTGCCCCGTGTGCTGCTGCTGGTAGTGCGGCTCCTGCGGCTGCGCGTACTGCTGCTGCGGGTCGCCGGCGTAGGGCACCTGCGCCTGCTGCGTCTGGTGCGCGGTCCACCCCTGGTCCCCGTACAACGGGTCCCCGGGGTGCCACGGTTCGGAGCCACCGCCCCGGCCATACTCAGTCATCGGTCCCCTAGAGCCGCGAGACGAAGGCCACGGCTTACGTCGGCCGCGACACCCGGTTCCGCCTCTTTGGTGGTGAGCGACGGCTGTTCGAATGCCGTCTCATCGCGCGGAACGTTACCGTATCGCGATCAGACAACCACTTCGACGCACTCACCGGGCGGATTACCTGATACCCGTTCGGTCTCAAGAGCGTTCTGGAGGATGACCACAGCGGCCGCCTGGTCGATGACCGACCGGCCCTTCTTCGCGTTGCGCCCGGAGGCCCGCAGGCCCTGGGCGGCCGTGACCGTCGTCATCCGCTCGTCCACCAGACGCACGGTCACCGGCTTGATGCCCTTGGCCAGTTCGTTCGCGAATGCGCGCACCTTGGCCGCGGCCGGCCCCTCCCGCCCGCTGAGCGAGCGGGGGAGGCCGACCACGACTTCGAGGGGCTCGTACTCCTCGACGAGCTGCCGCAGCCGCCGGTGGGCGAAGGGGACGTCCCGGCCCGGGACGGTCTCCACCGGCGTGGCGAGCACCCCGTCGGGGTCGCAGGAGGCGACCCCGATCCGGGCGTCTCCGACATCGATGGCCAGTCGGCGGCCGCGGCGCAGGCTCATCGTCAGGCCGTCTCTGCCACGAGGCGCTCGACGGCGGCGATGGCCTCGGGCACGGCGCCCGGGTTCTGGCCGCCGCCCTGGGCCACGTCGGGCTTGCCGCCACCGCCGCCGCCGAGGGTCTTGGCGGCGGCGCGGACCAGGTCACCGGCCTTGAGGCCGCGCTCGCGGGCCGCCTCGTTGGTGGCGATGACGGTCAGCGGGCGGTCGTTCGCCACGGTGAACAGTGCGACGACGGCCGGGCGGTCGCCCTGGATGCGGCCGCGGACGTCGAGGACCAGCTTGCGCAGGTCGTCGGCGCCCGTGCCGTCCGGCACCTGGCCGACGACGAGGGCGACACCGCGGATGTCCTGGGCGTTGGAGGCGAGTCCGGCGGCGGCCTGGAGGACCTTCTCCGCGCGGAACTTCTCGATCTCCTTCTCGGCGTCCTTCAGCTTGCCGAGCATGGAGGCGATCTTCTCCGGCAGCTCCTCCGGACGGCCCTTGACCAGCTCCTGGAGCTGGGCGACGACCGTGTGCTCCTTGGCGAGGAAGTTGTACGCGTCGACGCCGACCAGGGCCTCGACACGGCGCACGCCGGAGCCGATGGAGGACTCGCCGAGCAGCTTCACCAGACCCAGCTGGGAGGTGTTGCCGACGTGCGTGCCGCCGCACAGCTCCTTGGAGAAGTCGCCGATGGTGACGACGCGGACCCGCTCGCCGTACTTCTCGCCGAACTCGGCGATGGCGCCCTGCTTCTTGGCCTCGTCGATGCTCATGATCTCGGCGGTGACGTCGAGCTCGCGGGAGAGCACGTCGTTGATCTTCTGCTCGACGTCGGTGAGGACCGTGCCGGGGACGGCGTTCGGGGAGCCGAAGTCGAAGCGGAAGCGGCCGGGGCTGTTCTCGGAGCCGGCCTGGGCGGCCGTCGGGCCGAGGGCGTCGCGCAGCGCCTGGTGGGTCAGGTGGGTGGCCGAGTGGGCGCGGGCGATGGCCCGGCGGCGCCTGACGTCGATGGCGGCGTACGCGGAGGCGCCCACCGTCACCTCGCCGACCTGGACGGAGCCCTTGTGCACGGAGACGCCGGGGACCGGCTGCTGGACGTCGCGGACCTGGATGACGGCGCCGGTGTCGAGCTTGATGCGGCCCTGGTCGGCGAGCTGGCCGCCGCCCTCGGCGTAGAAGGGGGTGCGGTCGAGGACGACCTCGACCTCGTCGCCCTCGGAGGCGGCGGGCGCGGAGACGCCGTTGACCAGGAGGCCGACGATGGTGGCCTCGCCCTGGTTGGTGGCGTAGCCGGTGAACTCGGTGGCGCCGGAGCCGTCGGCGATCTCCCGGTAGGCCGACATGTCGGCGTGGCCGGTCTTCTTGGCCTTGGCGTCGGCCTTGGCGCGGTCGCGCTGCTCCTGCATCAGGCGGCGGAAGCCCGGCTCGTCCACGGAGAGGCCCTGCTCGGCGGCCATCTCCAGGGTGAGGTCGATCGGGAAGCCCCAGGTGTCGTGGAGCAGGAACGCCTTGTCGCCGGAGAGGACCGTGCCGCCGGCGGCCTTGGTCTCGGTCACGGCGGTGTCGAGGATGTTGGTACCGCCCTTGAGGGCCTTCAGGAAGGCGGCCTCTTCGGCGAGGGCGACGGTCTCGATGCGCTTGCGGTCGGTGACGAGCTCGGGGTACTGCTGCCCCATCGTGTCGATCACGACGTCGATCAGGTCCTGGACGACCGGGCCCGTGGCGCCCATGAGGCGCATGTTGCGGATGGCGCGGCGCATGATGCGGCGCAGCACGTAGCCGCGGCCCTCGTTGCCCGGGGTGACGCCGTCACCGATGAGCATGACGGAGGTGCGCATGTGGTCGGCGACCACGCGCATCGAGACGTCGGTGTGCTGCGCGGCGCCGTACTGCACGCCGGTGAGCTCGGTGGCCTTGTCCATGACCACGCGCAGGGTGTCGGTCTCGTACATGTTCTGCACGCCTTGCAGGATCATCGCGAGGCGTTCGAGGCCGAGGCCGGTGTCGATGTTCTTCGACGGGAGGTCGCCGAGGATCGGGAAGTCCTCCTTCCCGTCGCCGGCGCCGCGCTCGTACTGCATGAAGACCAGGTTCCAGATCTCCACGTAGCGCTCGTCGTTGACGGCCGGGCCGCCCTCGACGCCGAATTCGGGGCCGCGGTCGTAGTTGATCTCGGAGCAGGGGCCGCAGGGACCGGGGACGCCCATGGACCAGAAGTTGTCCTTCTTGCCCAGGCGCTGGATGCGCTCGGCGGGAACGCCGATCACGTCGCGCCAGATCGTCTCGGCCTCGTCGTCGTCGAGGTAGACCGTGATCCAGAGCTTCTCGGGCTCCAGGCCGTAGCCGCCGTCCGCCACGGAGCTGGTCAGCAGCTCCCAGGCGTACGTGATGGCGCCTTCCTTGAAGTAGTCCCCGAAGGAGAAGTTGCCGCACATCTGGAAGAACGTGCCGTGGCGGGTGGTCTTGCCGACCTCTTCGATGTCCGGCGTACGGACGCACTTCTGCACGCTGGTGGCCCGGGGGGCGGGGGGCTTGGTCTCGCCGAGGAAGTACGGCTTGAAGGGGACCATGCCCGCGTTGACCAGCAGCAGAGTCGGGTCGTCCGCGATGAGCGACGCCGAAGGGACAACGGTGTGACCGCGCTCCTCGAAGAAGCTCAGCCAGCGGCGGCGGATTTCAGCCGACTCCATCAGTGGTCCTCATTCCGGTTGGGCGTGACCGTCGATTTGCTCGAACGGTGGGTGTTCTGGTCGTTCTGGTGGTGCTCGATGGCCCGCAGCCGCCGCGGCCCGGGGAGGGCGGTGACGTTGTCGGGCATCCCGGGGTCCTGGTGCAGCCCCAGTGCGTCGTTCAGCTCGTCCTCGCGCTGGGTCATTCCCGCCCGGACGTCGAGGGCGAATTCCTTCAGGCGGTGCCCGGCCTCCACGGCCTTGTCCGCGGCCTGGGCGGCGAGGCTCTCCGGGGTCAGCTTCTTCAGCTGCCGGTTGACCTTGGTGGTGGCCCACACGCCGGCGGCGGCGCCTGCGGTGAACCAGAAGGCTCGGCGGAACATCGGCGGTCTCAGCCCTTCTGCTTCCGGCGCCGGGCCGACGGCACGGTACGGCCGACGATCACGGTTCGCCGGGTGGTCTTCTGCGGTGCGTCCTCCGTGCGGCCCAGCGCCTTGCGCACGCCGTAGCCGAAGGCCGCGACCTTGACCAGGGGGCCGCCGAAGGTGGTGGCGACGGTGGAGGACAGCGCGGAGGCGTTGGAGGTGACCTCCTGGACGTCGCTCGCGATGGCGTCGACCCGGTCGAGCTGGGTGCGCGCGGAGCGGACGGTGGTCGAAGCGTCGGCCAGCAGCGGGACGGCCTGCTCGGTCACGTCGGCCACGAGCTTGGTGGCCGCGCGGAGGACCTGCGCGAGCCGCACCAGGACCACGGCGAGGAAGGACACCAGAATGGCCCAGAAGACGGCCACGAGGATGCCGGCCACCTCTCCACCGGACACGTTGCACCGCTCCCTGATCTGCTTGCCTACGGATTGACTACGGAGAAAAGTCTTCCTCCGACCCTATCGCGCCGGAGATCCGCCGCAGTACCGGAATTCCGGGTCCGGCGCACGCCCGCGCGGACCCGCCTTGTACGCGGCGCGTCCGGAACAGTACTCTCCGTGTCCCATGCGACAGCGACCCACCCCACGAGTGACGCCGGGCAATCTTCCCTCGGAGCTGAGTTCCTTCGTCGGGCGGGGTGCCGAACTGGCCGCGGTCGCACGGCTCCTGGAATCGTCCCGGCTGGTCACGGTGACGGGGGTGGGCGGCGTGGGGAAGTCCCGGCTGGCGCTGGCCGCGGCCCGGGCGGCCGCCGGGGAGCAGCAGGAACGCTACTGCGACGGCGTCTGGCTGGCCGAGCTGTCCTCCCTGCACGATCCGGCGCTGCTGGAGTTCACGCTGGCCGAGGCCCTCGACCTCACCGACCACACCGTCCGCCCGCCCCGCACGGTACTGGCCGAGCACCTGGCCGGCCGACGTCTCCTGCTGGTCCTCGACGGGTACGAGCAGCTGGTCGACGAGGCCGCCGCCCTGCTGGGCGAGCTGCTGCGCCGCTCCCCCGGCCTGCGGGTGCTGGCGGCCGGCCGGCGCCCGCTCGGCCTGGACGGGGAGGCCCTCTTCCCACTGGCCCCGCCCGCCCCCGCGGAGGCCCTGGCCCTGCTGGCCGAACGGGCCGCGGCCGCCGACCCCGGCTTCGTGGCGACGGCGTCCGTCCGGCCGGCCCTGACCGAGCTGTGCGCCCGGCTCGACGGGATCCCGCTGGCCCTGGAGCTGGCGGCGGCCCGGCTGCGGGTGCTCTCCCCGGAGCAGGTGCTGGCCCGGCTGGAGGACCGGTTCGCGCTGCTGACCGGCGGGGCGCGCGGGGCGCTGCCGCGGCACCGGGCGCTGCGGACGGCGATCGGGTGGAGCCACGAGCTGTGCACCCCGGCGGAGCGGCTGCTGTGGGCCCGGCTGTCGGTGTTCGCCGGGCGGTTCGACCTGGACGCCGCGGAGTACGTGTGCGCGGGTCCGGACCTGCCGGCGGACAGCGTGCTCGACCTGGTCGGGGAGCTGCTCGCGCAGTCGGTGCTGGCGCGGGAGGAGACGCCGGCGGGGGTGCGCTACCGGATGCTGGAGACCGTACGGCTGTACGGGGCGGGGTGGCTGGAGTCGCTCGGTGACGCCGGGCGGCTGCGGCGGCGCCACCGGGACTGGTACGTGGGGCTGGCCACGTGGTGCGAGCTGGACTGGTTCGGCCCTCGCCAGCAGGAGGTGGCCGCTCTGGTGGAGGCGGAGCTGCCGAATCTGCGCCTGGCCCTGGAGTGCTGCCTGGAGGAGCCCGGGGAGCAGCACCTGGGGCAGTACCTGGCGGGGACCCTGTGGTTCTACTGGGCGGGCTGCGGCCGGCTCACCGAGGGCCGGCACTGGCTGGCGCGCAGCCTGGAGTCCGGGCCGGGGCAGGCCGGTGAGGACGAGGAGTACGGGGGCTCGCGGCTGAAGGCCCTGTGGGTGCTGGGGTACGTGGCGGCGCTCCAGGGTGACGCGGTGGCCTCGATGGGCGCGCTGCACGAGTGCCGGGACCGCGCGGAGCTCACGGGGAACCGGGTGGCGGCCGCGTACGCGGTGCACCGGCTGGGCTGCCTGGCGCTGGTCTCGGACGAGATGGAGCGGGCCGGGGAGCTGCTGGGCGAGGCGCTGGAGCGCTACCGGGAGGCCGGGGAGCTGAACAGCAACGTGCTGATGTGCCAGGTGGAGCTGGCGATGGCGCGGGCCTTCCAGGGCGATCTGGCGGGCGCGGTCGCGCTGTGCGAGGAGGTCCGGGACATCTGCCTGGAGCGCGGGGAGCGCTGGACGAAGGCGTACGCCCTGTACGTGCTGGCCTACGCGGCCCTGGACGAGGGGGACCCGGCGCGGGCCCGGCGGCTGCTGATCGAGTGCGTGACGGTGAACCACACGTTCCGCGACCTGGTCGGGCTGGTGCTGGCGGTGGAGCTGCTGGCGCTGGTCACGGTGACCGAGGGGGCGGCCGCCGAGGCGGCGGTGCTCCAGGGGGCGGCGGAGCCGATGTGGGACGGGGTCGGCCTGCGGCTGTTCGGGTCCGGGTACTTCAACGCGCCCCGGCTGCTGTGCCAGGAGCGGGCCGGGGAGGTGCTGGGCCCGGAGCGGTACGCGGCGTACGCGGACGAGGGACGGCAGCTGACGCTGGAGGCGCTGGTGCTGCGGGCGCAGTGGGTTCCCGGGCCGCGCCCGGGAACGGAAAGGCCCGCCGCCCCCCGGAGGGGACGGCGGGCCGATACCAGCCTGTGAGGGCTACGGCCGCCGGATCAGCGGGCGTAGTACTCGACGACGAGCTGCTCGTCGCAGATGACCGGGATTTCCTTGCGGTTCGGGTCGCGGTCGAGGCGGAAGGCCAGGGCCTTCAGGTTGACCTGCAGGTAGCGCGGGGTCTCGCCCTCACCGGCGTAGCCACCCTCGCGGGCAACCTGGAAGGGGTGCTTCTCGCGGCTGCGCTCGCGCACGGTGATGACGTCGTCCGGACGGACACGGAACGACGGCTTGTCGACCTTGCCACCGTTGACCTCGATGTGGCCGTGGACGACCATCTGGCGGGCCTGGTAGATGGTGCGGGCGATGCCGGCACGCAGGACCAGGGCGTCCAGACGACGCTCGAGCTCGACGACCAGCGCCTCGCCCGTCTTGCCCTCGGCCTTCTTCGCGCGGTCGTACGCGCGGGCCATCTGGCGCTCGGAGATGTCGTACTGGGCGCGCAGACGCTGCTTCTCGAGCAGACGGACCTTGTAGTCCGAGTTCTGCTTGCGGCCACGGCCGTGCTCGCCCGGCGGGTAGGGGCGGGCCTCGAAGTACTTGACGGCCTTCGGCGTCAGGGCGATGCCGAGGGCACGGGACTTCTTGACCTTGGGTCGCTTCTGGTTCACGTGGAACCTACCTCCATGTAAGTTAGGTGAGGCTTACCTTAGCGAGGAGGACGTAATGTCTCGACCACATGGGATCCCCCTGCCCAGTGCGCGCCGCAGTTCGGGTTCCAACGAAACGGAATCCGCTTTCGACGACGATAGGCAAGGTCAGCCGCGTCCCAGGGAAGGCGTTCGGCAGCTCACCGGAGCCGAACGCGTACGAACCCTCGTAGAGTCCAACGCCTCAGTATCCCTCACGCTGCCGGGTGCTCCTGACCAGGCCGAGTGGTGGACAGGGGTGCCGGCCGCGCGGACCGTCACCCCGGACGGGGACGTGATCCTCCTGGTATCAGGGGAATCCGCGGCTGCCAGGGCCGCCGCTCACGCCCAGGACGACGACCTCACCGCCGTGATCGAGATCACGGATGTGGCGCCGGTGTCCGTGCCCCATCGTATCCGAGGTCGCGCCCGGCTCTCCGGGTGGCTGACCCCGGTGCGCGGGGAGGCCCGCGCGGCCTGCGCGGCGCTGCTCGCGGAGCGGCAGCCGGTGGGCGAGCTGCTGGGCCTGAGCGAGTCGCAGGACCCGCCGTACGCCGGCCGTCCCGCCTGGACGATGCTGCGCCTGGAGGTCGGCGAGATCTCGCTGGACGACCTGTGGGGCGCCGGCCCGGTGGACCCGGACGAGCTCGCGGCGGCCGAGCCCGACCCGCTGGCCGCCCACGAGACCGAGCTCCTCCAGCACCTCGCCTCCGCCCACGCCGACCGCGTCGCCAACCTGTGCGCGCTGCTGGGCCCGCGCGCGGCGGCCGGGACGACCGCCGTCCCGCTGGCCCTGGACCGGCTCGGGCTGCGCGTGCGCTTCACCCGGGGCGCCGGCCGGACCTCCTTCGACGCCCGGTTCGACTTCCCCGAGCCGGTGGCGGACGTCTGCGGACTGCGCCGGGCGATGCGCGCCCTGTTCGCCGCCGCCGCGCACTGAGGTCACGCGGAGGAGGAGCCGCCGCCCCGCAGCCGTTCGCGGACCTTGTCCACCACGTCCGCGTAGCGCGCCTCGGCGCCGTACCGCGTCGGCTCGTAGTACCGCTTGCCGTGGATCTCGTCCGGGGCGTACTGCTGCGCGGCGATGGCGCCCGGCACGTCGTGCGGGTAGACGTAGCCGACCGCGTGCCCCAGTTTCGCCGCGCCCTTGTAGTGCCCGTCCCGCAGGTGCGCCGGAACGGCCCCGGCCAGCCCGGCCCGTACGTCGGCCAGCGCGGCGCCGATCGCGGTCGTGGCGGTGTTCGACTTCGGGGCCAGGGCCAGCGCGATGGTGGCGTGCGACAGGGTCAGCGCGGCCTCCGGGAAGCCGATCATCGCCACCGCCTGGGCCGCCGCCACCGCCAGCGGCAGGGCCGTCGGGTCCGCGAGGCCGATGTCCTCGCTCGCGGAGATCATCAGGCGCCGGGCGATGAACCGGGGGTCCTCCCCCGCCTCGATCATCCGGGCCAGGTAGTGCAGCGCCGCGTCCACGTCCGAGCCGCGGATCGACTTGATGAGGGCGCTCGCCACGTCGTAGTGCTGGTCGCCGTCCCGGTCGTAGCGGACGGCCGCCCGGTCGACGGCCTCCTCCAGGGTCTGGAGGGTGATCTCCTCCTCGCCCTTGGCGATGGCCGAGCCGGCCCCGGCCTCCAGCGCGGTCAGCGCCCGGCGGGCATCGCCGCCGGCGATGCGCAGCAGGTGCGCCTCCGCTTCGGCCGGCAGGGACACCGCCCCGCCCAGCCCCCGCTCCTCCGTCAGCGCGCGCCGCAGCAGCGCGCTCAGGTCCTCGTCGGTCAGTGGTTCCAGCGTGAGGAGCAGCGAGCGCGACAGCAGCGGGGAGATGATCGAGAAGTACGGGTTCTCCGTGGTCGCCGCGATCAGGGTGACCCAGCGGTTCTCCACGGCGGGCAGCAGCGAGTCCTGCTGCGCCTTGCTGAACCGGTGGATCTCGTCGAGGAAGAGGACGGTCTCCTTGCCGTAGCCGCCGGCGGCGCGCTTGGCGCCCTCGATGACGGCCCGGACCTCCTTGACCCCCGCCGTGATCGCCGACAGCTCGACGAACCGCTTCTTCGTGGCCTGGCTGACCACGTAGGCGAGGGTGGTCTTGCCGATGCCGGGCGGTCCCCAGAGGATCACCGACGAGGCTCCCGCCGGTCCCCCGGCGCCCTCCCCCACGAGGCGGCGCAACGGCGAGCCCGGCTTCAGCAGGTGCTGCTGGCCGACGACCTCGTCCAGGTTGCGCGGGCGCATCCGGACGGCGAGCGGGGAGCTCGCGGGGTCCTTCTCCTGGCGGTCCTCGGCGGCGGCGGTGAAGAGATCTGGTTCCACACCGGAAGCCTAAGCGAGCCCACCGACAGGGCGGCCGCGCTCAGGAGGTCCAGAAGTCCCACCAGCGGGTCAGGATCAGCATGCCGATGATCCCGATGTGCAGCACGGGCAGCACCCAGGTGAACTCGTCGAGGAAGCCGCGCAGCCAGCCGGGGGCGGGCAGCAGGCCCTGGCGCACGGTGTGGGAGGTGACGTACCAGAACATCAGGATGGTGGCGACCCAGGCCAGGCAGCACCACAGGCAGAGCGAGTTGATGTTGTACAGCGACTGGTACATCAGCCAGGTGCAGAATCCGACGCCGAAGAGCGTGCCGGCGTTCAGGGTCAGCCAGTACCAGCGGCCGAACCGGGCCCCGGCCAGCAGGCTCATGCCGACGCAGATCACGATCCCGTAGGCGACCAGGCCCAGCATCGGGTTGGGGAAGCCGAAGACGGCCGCCTGCTCGCTCTTCATGATGTTGCCGCAGGAGACGATCGGGTTCAGGGAGCAGCCCGGGGTGAAGTTCGGGTCCTCGAGCAGCTTGAACTTGTCGATGGTGATCACCCAGGCGGCCAGCAGGCCCGCGGCTCCGGTGATGACCAGCAGCAGGGCCAGCGCCCGGCTCCCGCCGAAGGTCCGCGGAGCGGTGTCCGCGCCTGCGCCTGTTGTCGTCATCCCGATCCCGCCCGCTCCGCATCCGCAAGGTCATCAAGCAGGGGCCATTGTGCCGTACGGGGGCGTCCGCCATCCGTTCGGCGGAGATAAGGACGGCCCGGAAACGCCGGTGGGGGGGGGGGGGGGGGGGTCGCGGCCCCCCCCCCCCCCCCCCCCCCCCCTCCCCCCTCCCCCCCCCCCCCCCCCCCCCCCCCCCCCCCCCCCCCCCCCCCCCCCCCG
>NZ_JBVHWK010000015.1:19518-35033 GCF_055569445.1 Streptomyces sp. NPDC029122
GGTCCTGCCTGGTTGGCGGGGGGAGGAGGGGAAAGGGAGAGGGGGGTTGTGGGCCCCCCCCCCCCCCCCCCCCCCCCCCCCCCACCGCATGACGCTGGTGTCAGGCCAGCCGGGCCCGTACCTCGGCGACCACGTCGGCGACCGCCACGGCGGTCTGCTCGCCGGACCCCAGGTCCTTGAGCTGGACCACGCCCTCGGCGAGGTCGCGGTCGCCCACGATCACCGCGAAGCGCGCCCCACTGCGGTTCGCGTCCTTCATGGCGCCCTTGAGGCCCTTGCCCCCGTACGACATGTCCGCCGCGACGCCCGCCTTGCGCAGATCGGTCACCAGGCCGAACACCGCCGGCTTGGTCTCGCCCAGCGCGACGGCGAAGACCGACGTGGCGGCCGGGATCTCCAGCTCCACGCCCTCGGCCTCCAGGGCGAGCACGGTCCGGTCCACGCCCAGCGCCCAGCCGACCGACGGCAGCGCGGGGCCGCCGATCATCTCGGACAGGCCGTCGTAGCGGCCGCCGCCGCCGACCGCGGACTGCGATCCCAGGCCGTCGTGGACGAACTCGAAGGTGGTGCGGGTGTAGTAGTCCAGGCCGCGCACCAGCTTCGGGTCGTCCTCGAAGGCCACCCCGGCGGCCGTGATCAGCGTCCGGACCTCCTCGTGGTACGCCTTGCACGCGTCGCACAGGTAGTCGCGCAGCACGGGCGCGCCCACCAGCTGCTTCTGCACCTCGGGCCGCTTGTCGTCGAGGACGCGCAGCGGGTTGATGTCGGCCCGGCGCAGGGTCTCCTCGTCGAGGTCCAGCCCGCGCAGGAAGCCCTGGAGCGCCTCGCGGTAGACCGGGCGGCACTCCTTGTCGCCGAGCGAGTTCAGCAGGATCCGGAAGTCGCGCAGACCCAGCGAGCGGTACGCCTGGTCGGCCAGGATGATCAGCTCGGCGTCCAGCGCCGGGTCCTCGGCACCGATCGCCTCGGCGCCGACCTGCGAGAAGTGGCGGTAGCGGCCCTTCTGCGGGCGTTCGTAGCGGTAGTACGAGCCGGAGTACCACAGCTTGACCGGCAGGTTGCCCTGCTTGTGCAGGCTGGCCTGGAGGGCCGCCCGCAGCACCGAGGCGGTGCCTTCGGGGCGTAGGGCGAGCAGGTCCCCGCCCTTCGTCTCAAAGGCGTACATCTCCTTGGAGACGATGTCGGTGGACTCGCCCACGCCACGGGCGAAGAGGCCGACGTCCTCGAAACCCGGGGTCTCGATGTAGCCGTAGCCGGAGTTCCGCAGCGGCGCGGAGATGGCCTCGCGCACGGCCAGGTACTTCACGGAGACGGGCGGGATCAGGTCGTACGTGCCCTTGGGGGCCTTGAAGGTGCTCACGGAACTCTCGTCACATTCCTCGTCGTGGGGCGGCGGTGTCGCCCCCCGGGCCGGCGGCGACCTCCCGCAGGTACGGGTTGGTCGCGCGCTCGCGGCCGATGGTGGTCTGGGGACCGTGGCCGGACAGCACCACCGTCGAGTCGTCCAGCGGCAGGCACACGCGGGCCAGCGACTGGAGCATCTCGGCGTGGGAGCCGCCGGGCAGGTCGGTGCGTCCGATGGAGCCGGCGAAGAGCAGGTCACCCGAGAAGAAGACCGGCGGGACGTCGGCCTGCTCGGGCATCCGGAAGGTCACCGACCCCTTGGTATGCCCGGGCGCGTGCGCCACCGAGAACTCCATCCCGGCCAGCTTGAGCCGGCTGCCGTCGGTGAGCTCGCGGACGTCGTCCGGCTCTCCCACGGTCAGCTCCCCCATGAGCGGCATGCCGATGGAGCGGCCGAGGGCCTTCTCCGGGTCGCTCATCATGTAGCGGTCCTCGGGGTGGATCCAGGCCGGCACGTCGTGTGCTCCGCACACCGGGACCACCGAGGCCACATGATCGATGTGGCCGTGGGTGAGGACGACCGCGACGGGCTTGAGACGGTGCTTCCTCAACGTCTCCTCGACCCCTTGGGCGGCCTGGTGGCCGGGGTCGATGATGACGCACTCCTCACCGGCGGCGGGGGCGACCAGGTAGCAGTTGGTGCCCCAGGCCCCGGCGGGGAATCCGGCAATCAGCACGTTCGTCCTCAATCGTCGTCCGGCGGGAGGCAGCGGATCGGAATCTGCTGCTCAGAGCCTACCGGCGGCCTTCATTACACAGCGAACCCATATACGGTACGGCCTAACCCAGCCCGGACAGCGGTACCAGAGACGCACAAGGAGACGACCCGGTGGTCACGAGCGATCAGCGTCGGCGACAGCTCGCCAGGGAGAAGTACGAGCGCCAGCAGAAGCGCCGCGCGGAGGCCCGCCGCAAGTCGCGGCAGCGCCTGGCGGTCGTCGGCGCGGCCGCGGCCGTGGTGATCGCCACGCTGGTCGGCCTCGTCGTGGGCGGTGTCTTCGACGGCGAGGACACGAAGGACGCGGCGGCAGACCCCTCGTCGTCCCCGTCGGCGCCCACGCCGAAGAAGTCCCCCTCCCCCGCGATGGCCATCGACGACAAGGCGAAGTACACCTTCGACCTGAAGACCAGCGCGGGCGACGTCAAGTTCGAGATGGACGCGGCGAAGACCCCCCAGACGGTCAACTCGTTCAAGTCGCTCGCCGACAAGGGCTTCTTCGACAAGACCAAGTGCCACCGCCTGGTGACCGGCGGGATCTTCGTCCTCCAGTGCGGCGACCCGGAGGGCACCGGCATGGGCGGCCCCGGCTACACCATCCCGGACGAGAACCTCGACGCCCTGGGCAAGCCGAACGAGCAGGGCCAGGTGATCTACCCGGCCGGCACGGTGGCGATGGCCAACACCGGCCGCCCCGGCACCGGCGGCAGCCAGTTCTTCCTCGTCTACAAGGACAGCCCGCTCGCCCCGTCCTACACCCCCTTCGGCAAGATCGACGCGGCCGGACTGAAGGTGCTGGAGGAGGTCGCCAAGGCCGGGACCGCCGACGGTGCCCAGGACGGGGCCCCCAAGAACCCGGTGACCATCGAGAAGGGCACCGTCACCAAGAACTGACGGGCGGCGCGGCCCCGGGGCGGCGGCCCGCCGCCCGTACGTCGATATTCCGTCGTGCGGGATGCGGACAGCCGGCCCGGCGGTCGCCTATGTTGGCGTTGTGCAGGGCGGGCGCTGCCCGCCCCAGGAAACTGTGGACGATGCCCGGGGGCGTACCCCCGGCGGGCATCAGGTGGAGGAGGCGCTGTGAGCAGCGACCCGTGGGGCCGAGTCGACGAGACCGGCACCGTGTACGTGCGTACTTCCGAGGGCGAGCAGGTCGTCGGCTCGTGGCAGGCGGGCACCCCCGAGGAGGCCCTGGCCTACTTCGAGCGCAAGTACGAGGGCTTGGTGGTCGAGATCGGCCTCCTCGAACGGCGGGTGCGGACCACCGATCTGTCCGCCAAGGACGCCCAGACGGCCATCGAGCACCTGCGGACGCAGGTGGACGAGCACCACGCCGTCGGTGACCTCGACGCGCTGCGCGTCCGGCTCGACAAGCTGGTGGCGACGGTGGACTCGCGGCGCGAGGAGCGCAAGGTCCAGAAGGCCAAGCAGGCGGACGAGGCCCGTTCGGCCAAGGAGGCCCTGGTCACCGAGGCGGAGCAGCTGGCGCAGAGCGACCAGTGGCGCAGTGCCGGTGAGCGGCTGCGCGCGCTCGTGGACATCTGGAAGGGGCTGCCCCGGCTCGACCGCAAGTCGGACGACGAGCTGTGGCACCGGTTCTCGCACGCCCGCTCCGCCTTCTCCAAGCGCCGCAAGGCGCACTTCGCCGCGCTCGACGCCCAGCGCGAGGACGCCCGCAAGGCCAAGGAGAAGCTGGTCGCGGAGGCCGAGTCGCTGTCGAAGTCGACGGACTGGGGCCCGACGGCCGCCCGCTACCGCGAGCTGATGGACAGCTGGAAGGCGGCGGGCCGGGCGCAGCGCGAGGCCGAGGACGACCTCTGGAACCGTTTCCGCGGGGCGCAGGACGTGTTCTTCGCGGCGCGCAGCGAGGTCTTCGCGGAGCGCGACGCCGAGCAGGTCGAGAACCTGAAGCTGAAGGAGGAGCTGGCCGTCGAGGCGGAGAAGCTCCTCCCGGTGACGGACCTGAAGGCGGCCAGGGCCGCGTTCCGCTCCATCAACGAGCGCTGGGAGGCCATCGGCCACGTCCCGCGCGACGCCCGTCCCAAGGTCGAGGGCCGGATGCACGCCGTGGAGCGGGCCATCCAGGAGGCCGAGGAGGGCGAGTGGCGCCGTACGAACCCGGAGGCGCGGGCCCGCGCCGCCGGGCTGACGGGGCAGCTCCAGGCGGCCGTCGACAAGCTGCGTGAGCAGATCGACGCGGCGCGCGCGGCCGGCAACAACGCGAAGGCGGACAAGCTGTCCCGCGAGCTGGAGGGCCGGCAGGCCCTGCTGGACCAGGCGCTGAAGGGCCTGGAGGAGTTCGGCGGCTGACGCAGGCCGTTCGGGCGGGCACCACCGGTTCGGTCCGGTGGTGCCCGTCCGCGTTCCGGGGCGAGCGGCGGCCGGGGGGTCTTCCCGGGCCCTGCGCCGGGGGCTCGTACGTCCCGTTCACGTGTCCTGTTCGTGCGTCCCGCTCGTTATGCGATTTCGACGCGGGCCGCGCGTCCGTCACACCTGACGCATGTGTACCGTTGTACGGTGCCGCCTCGGCGGCCCTCTGCCGGGCGACCAGGATCGAATGTGACGCACACCCCTATACGCGCTGATGTCCCAGACCCCCTTCTCGTCGCCCGGCCCGTCGCCGGCAAGAGGGAACCGGGACCCCGGGGGGCCGGCCGGCGCGTACTCGCCGGCCTGAAGCGCGCCCGGAAGGCGCTGCTGATCCACATCGCGCTGCGCGCCACCGGGCTCGCCGTGATGGCGGTCTGGGCCCACCGCGAGGGCGTGGGGCCGCTGGAGATCCTGGCCGGGCGCTGGGACACCGACTTCTACCTGCACATCGCCGAGCACGGCCTGACGACCGAGATGCCTTCGTCCTGCGCCCCGGTGGGGCCGGGCTGCCACATGGCGTTCTTCCCCGTCTACCCGATGCTGGTGCGGTGGACCGCGAACGTCACGCAGCTGCCCGTGAACTGGGCGGCGATCGGCGTGGCGCTGTTCGCGTCGGTGATCGCCGCGTGGGGGATCTTCGCCGTCACGGACAAGATCTACGGACGCCGGGTCGCCCTCTTCACCTGCGCCCTGTTCGCGATCGTGCCGGCGGCGCTGGTCCAGTCGATGGCGTACACCGAGCCGGTGTTCATCGCCCTGTCGGTGTGGGCGATGTACGCGGTGATGGCGAAGTCCTGGGTGACGGCCGGTGTGCTGGCCTTCTTCGCCGGAGCCACCCGGCCCTCCGGTTCGGCGATCGTCGCGGCCGTGGTGCTGGCGGGCGTCTGGGAGTACGTGCAGTGGCGCCGGGAGCGGCGTGCGCAGCGTCCGGCCGTGGGCCGGATCGTCGTGGCCTCGCTGATCGCCCCGCTGGGCTGGTTCGGGTACGTGGGCTACGTGGGCCTGCACTTCGGCCGCTGGGACGGCTACTTCGAGCTCCAGCGCCGGTGGGGGTCCGTCTACGACGGCGGTTTCTACACCCTCAAGGAGCTGAAGAGGACCTTCACCGACGGGCACATCACCCTCAACCACCTGGTGGTCTCGCTGACGGTGGTCACGGCCGTGGTGCTGTTCGTCCTGATGACGCGCAGGCGCCGGCCCCCGATGGTCCTGTGGGTCTTCGCGGCCATGATCATGATCATGGCGCTGGGCGGCGCGGGCTTCTACTCCTCGAAGATGCGCTTCATCATGCCGGCGTTCCCGCTGCTGTTCCCCTTCGCGCTGGCCCTCGCCCGGGCCCGCAGGAGCACCGTGGTGTGGATCGTCGGTTCGGCCACCGCCGTCTCCGCCCTTTTCGGCGGCAATCTCAACTTCGTCTGGTGGGGCTGCCCCTGAACCGGCCGCCGCCCGGTACGACGGTGGGCGCCGTCCCCTCGGGGGGCGGCGCCCACGGTCGTGTCCGGCGTCGTGGCCTACGGCCGGCGGGCCGAGGTGACGCGGTAGACGTCGTAGACGCCCTCGACTCCCCGTACGGCCTTCAGGACGTGGCCCAGGTGCTTCGGGTCGCCCATCTCGAAGGTGAACCGGGAGGTGGCCACCCGGTCGCGGGAGGTCTGCACGGCCGCGGAGAGGATGTTCACGTGCTGGTCCGACAGGACCCGGGTGACGTCCGACAGCAGGCGGGACCGGTCGAGCGCCTCGACCTGGATGGCGACCAGGAAGACGGAGGACTGGGTCGGCGCCCACTCCACCTCCAGCATCCGCTCGGGCTGCTGGGAGAGGGAGTCGACGTTGACGCAGTCGGCGCGGTGAACCGATACGCCGCTGCCCCGCGTGACGAAGCCGATGATCGGGTCGCCCGGCACCGGGGTGCAGCAGCGGGCCAGCTTCACCCACACGTCGTCGACGCCCTTGACGACCACACCGGGGTCGGCGTTGCCGCGCCGTTTGCCGCGGGAGCGCGACGGCGGGACGCTCTCCTCGATGTCCTCGTTGGCGGCCTCCTCGCCGCCGAGGGCCTGCACCAGCTTCTGCACGACGCCCTGCGCGGCCACGTGGCCCTCGCCGATCGCCGCGTACAGGGAGGAGATGTCCGGGTAGCGCATCTCGTGCGCCAGGGTGACCAGGGAGTCGCCCGTCAGGATCCGCTGGATCGGCAGGTTCTGCTTGCGCATGGCCCGCGCGATGGCGTCCTTGCCGTGCTCGATGGCCTCGTCGCGGCGCTCCTTGGAGAACCAGGCCCGGATCTTGTTGCGGGCGCGGGGGGACTTCACGAAGCCGAGCCAGTCCCGGGAGGGGCCCGCGCCCTCGGCCTTGGAGGTGAACACCTCGACCAGGTCGCCGTTGTCCAGGGTCGATTCGAGCGGTACGAGCCGCCCGTTGACCCGTGCGCCGATGGTGCGGTGGCCGACCTCGGTGTGGACCGCGTACGCGAAGTCCACGGAGGTCGCGCCGGCGGGCAGCGCGATGACGTCGCCCTTGGGGGTGAAGACGAAGACCTCGTTGCGGGAGAGGTCGAAGCGCAGCGAGTCCAGGAACTCGCCCGGGTCCTCGGTCTCCTTCTGCCAGTCGAGCAGCTGGCGCAGCCAGGCCATGTCGTTGACCGTGTCGTGGCCGGCGCTGCCCTTGGCGGCCTGCGGGACGTCGGTGCGGACCTTCGAGGCCCCGGCGACGGTCTGCTGCTTGTACTTCCAGTGCGCGGCGATGCCGTACTCGGCGCGGCGGTGCATGTCGAAGGTGCGGATCTGGAGCTCGACCGGCTTGCCGCTGGGCCCGATGACCGTCGTGTGGAGCGACTGGTACATGTTGAACTTGGGCATCGCGATGTAGTCCTTGAACCGGCCCGGGACCGGGTTCCAGCGCGCGTGCACCGTGCCGAGGGCGGCGTAGCAGTCCCGGACGGTGTCCACGAGGACGCGGATGCCCACCAGGTCGTAGATCTCCGCGAAGTCACGGCCGCGGACGATCATCTTCTGGTAGACGCTGTAGTAGTGCTTGGGTCTGCCGGTGACGGTGGCCTTGATCCGGGCCGCGCGCAGGTCGGCCTGCACCTCGTCGGTGACGACGGCCAGGTACTCGTCGCGCTTGGGGGCCCGCTCGGCGACGAGCCGCACGATCTCGTCGTACATCTTGGGGTAGAGGATCGCGAAGGCGAGGTCCTCGAGCTCCCACTTGATCGTGTTCATGCCGAGGCGGTGGGCCAGCGGCGCGTAGATCTCGAGGGTCTCGCGGGCCTTCTTCTCCTGCTTCTCCCGCTTGAGGTAGCGCATGGTGCGCATGTTGTGCAGGCGGTCCGCGAGCTTGATGACCAGGACGCGCGGGTCCTTGGCCATGGCGACGACCATCTTGCGCACGGTCTCGGCCTGCGCGGCCTCGCCGAACTTGACCCGGTCCAGCTTGGTGACGCCGTCGACGAGGAGGGCGACCGCGTCGCCGAAGTCGCGGCGGAGCTGCTCCAGGCCGTACTCGGTGTCCTCGACGGTGTCGTGCAGCAGGCCCGCCATCAGGGTGGCGGGGTCCATGCCCAGCTCGGCGAGGATGGTGGTCACCGCGAGCGGGTGGGTGATGTACGGGTCGCCGCTCTTGCGCTTCTGGCCGCGGTGCCAGCGTTCGGCGACCTGGTAGGCCTGCTCGATCTGGCGCAGCGTCGCCGTTTCGATCTTCGGGTCATTGCTGCGGACTATGCGGAGCAGAGGTTCCAGTACCGGGTTGTACGGGTTGGAACGCTGCACGCCGAGGCGCGCCAGCCTGGCGCGCACGCGGTTGGAGGACCCGGCCGGCCTGGCCGGCACGGGCTTGACCGGCGGGGCCGGCGGGGGCGTGGCCGCGGCCGCCTCGGCCCGCTCGGCCTGCGGGTCGGGCTGTGCGGCGGAGAGTGGCTGGACCTCGTCTGGCAAGAGCGCTCCTCTGGGGGTCCCCCCGGACGGCGTCCGGGGGAGGATCCGGGGGCCCGGGCAGGTCCGGATAACCCATGGTAGCGAGGGTTGCGCCGCCCCGTTCTCCGTGGTCGCTCCCCGGGACGCCGTCCCCGGGCACGCACCACGCCGGCCCCGTCGGCGTTCGAGGCGGGAGGCTCGGAGGGGCCGCGCCGCCGGCGGCGGGGCCCGCATACGGAAGCGGCGGGTCCCCCGGGGTGTCCCGGGAACCCGCCGCTCGCGTACGGAGTGGGGTCAGACCACGATCAGGGCGTCCAGCGGGGCGCCCGCCAGGGCGGGGGCCAGCTTGGCCCGCCCCGGCAGGAAGGACAGCTCCATCAGGACCGCCACCCCGGCGACCTCGGCACCGGCCCGCCGGATCAGCTCCAGCGAGGCCTCGGCGGTGCCGCCGGTGGCGAGGACGTCGTCGATGACCATGACCCGGTCACCGGCCGACAGGTCCTCCGCGTGGACCTCGATCTCGGCGGTGCCGTACTCCAGCTCGTACGACTGCCCGAGCGTGGCGCCCGGCAGCTTGCCGGCCTTGCGTACGGGCACGAAGCCGATGCCCGCCTGGACGGCGACCGGGGCCGCGAGGATGAACCCGCGCGCCTCCAGACCGACGATCTTCGTCGCCCCGTACCGGACCGCCAGCTCCACCAGCGCCTCCGTCAGCGCCGTGAAGGCCTTCGGGTCGGCGAGCAGCGGGGTGATGTCCTTGAACACCACGCCGGGCTTCGGGTAGTCCGGGACGTCCTTGATCCGGCCGAGCAGCAGCTCGCGCAGTTCGGGAGTGGAGGCCGCGGTCACCGGCGCCGCCTCCCCTGGCCGCCCTGGGCCACGACCTGCGCGGAGTCCTCCGGCTCGGTGCCCGCGTCGGCGTCCTCGCCCTTGGCGGCGCCGGCGGCGCGCTTCGCGAGCACCCGCTTGGTCAGCGCCTTCATCGCCGGCTCGCGCTCCTTCAGGTCCACGACCAGCGGGGTCGCGATGAAGATGGAGGAGTACGCGCCGGCCGCGAGGCCGACGAACAGCGACAGCGAGATGTCGTTGAGCATGCCCGCGCCCAGGAAGCCGCCGCCGATGAAGAGCAGGCCTGCGACCGGGAGCAGTGCGACGACGGTCGTGTTGATCGAGCGGACCAGCGTGCCGTTGATGCTGCGGTTGGCGATCTCGCTGAAGGTGTAGCGGGTCTGCTTGGTGATGTCCTTCGAGCCCTCCTTCAGACCGTCGAAGACGACGACGGTGTCGTAGAGGGAGTAGCCGAGGATGGTGAGCAGACCGATCACGGTGCCCGGGGTGACCTCGAAGCCGACCAGCGCGTACACGCCGACGGTGATGGTGAGGTCGTGGATCAGCGCGATGAGCGCGGCCACGGCCATCCGCCATTCGAAGGCGATCGCCAGGTAGATCACCACGAGGATCATGAAGACGCCGAGGCCGGTCCAGGCCTTGTTCGCGATCTGCTCGCCCCAGCTCGGTCCGACCAGGTCGGCGTTGATCTGGGCCGCGTCGACCTTGAGCTCGGTCCCGAGCTGCTTCTTCACGGACGCGGCGGAGTCGGTGTCCAGACCGGAGATCTGGATGCGCATGCCGCCGGTGCCGAGCTCCTGGACGATCGCGTCGTGCCCCGAGGCCTTCTCCGCGCTCTCCGTCGCCCTGGCGACGGAGACGGTGGTCTTCGGGGTGGTGAAGACGGCCCCGCCCTTGAACTCGATGCCCATGTTGAGGCCCTGGACGGCCAGGGCCACGATCGCCGTGATGGTGATCAGGATGGAAACGCCGTACCAGAGAAAGCGCTTGCCGACGAAGTCGTAGCCGACATCACCGCGGTACAGCTTGGCGCCGAGATCTCCCAGCTTCGACATCTCTCACGCCTCCTTTGCGTCGACGGGGGCGGGAACGGGCGCGCTGCCGCGGGACCGGCGCAGCGGCGGCTTGGCGCCGAGCCGCTGCGGGTCGAGCCCGGACCACGGGTGCCCGCTGGAGAAGAACTTCGTGCGGGCCATCAGGGTCATGATCGGCTTGGTGAACAGGAACACCACGACCACGTCGAGGAGGGTGGTCAGACCCAGGGTAAAGGCGAAGCCCTGGACCTTGCCGACGGTGACGATGAAGAGCACCGCGGCGGCGAGGAACGACACGAAGTCGGAGACCAGGATCGTGCGGCGGGCACGCGGCCAGGCGCGCTCGACGGCCGGCCGCAGGGTGCGGCCCTCGCGGATCTCGTCGCGGATGCGCTCGAAGTACACGATGAACGAGTCGGCGGTGATGCCGATCGCGACGATCGCGCCGCAGACGGCGGGCAGGTTCAGGGCGAATCCGATGCCCTTGCCCAGCAGCGCCATGATCGTGTAGGTGAGGACCGCGGACACCATGAGGCTGACGATCGCGATGAAGGCCAGACCGCGGTAGTACACGAGCAGGTAGATCACCACGAGCGCGAGGCCGATGGCGCCGGCGATGAGGCCGGCCTTCAGCTGCTCGCCGCCGAGCGCGGCGGTGACGGTGGTGACGCTGTCCTCCTGGAAGGACAGCGGCAGGGCGCCGTACGAGAGCATGTTGCCCAGGTCCTGCGCGGACTGCTGGGTGAAGCCGCCGGAGATCTCGGCGTTGCCGCCGGTCAGCGCCTGGCTGACGGACGGGTCGGAGATGACCTCGCCGTCGAGCACGATCGCGAACTGGTTCTGCGGGGACTGCTTGGTGGCCAGCTCACCGGTGATCTTGGCGAACTTGTCGGCGCCCTTGTCGGTGAACTGCATGGTGACGATCCACTGACCGCGCTGCTGGTCGATGACGCCCTGGGCGTCCTTCACGTCCTGGCCGTTGACCTGGGCCGGACCCAGGAGCCACTTGCCCCAGACGGTGCCGCGCTGACCACAGGCGATCATCGGGTCCTCGGGCTTGGCGCCCTTGCCGGCGGCGGCGCGCTGGTCCTCCTTGGTGCAGTCCAGCGCGGCGAACTTCGCCTGCAGGTCCGCCGCGGCCGGGTCGGCCGACGGGGTCGGAGCGGGAGCCGGGGCCGAGGCGGGGGGCGTGGCCTTGTTGTCGTCTGCCTTCTTCGACTCGCTCGCCGACGGCGAGGGAGTGGGGGTGCCCGGGGCCTTGAGGGCCTCGCTGAGCACACGGCCCTGGGAAGTGGCGCTGGACGACGGGGTGGCCGACGCGGAGGGCTTGGAGCCCTCGGCCTTCGGGGCGCCGGAACCGCTCGCGGAGGGGCTCGCGGAAGGGTTCGCGGGCGTGCTCGGCTTCGGCTCGGGAGCGACGGGAGCGCCGTCGGCGAACGCCAGCACGGGGCGGAAGTACAGCTGGGCGGTGGTACCGACCTGCTCGCGGGCCTGCTGCTCGTTCGTCCCCTTGGGGATGTTCACGATGATGTGGTCGCGGCCCTGGGTCTGGACCTCCGACTCCGAGACGCCGAGACCGTTGACGCGGCGCTCGATGATGCCGACCGCCGTGTTCATGTTGGTCTCGTTGACGGCGTCCGGCTTGCCGGGCTCGCTCTTGGCCTTGAGCGTGATGCTCGTACCGCCGGCGAGGTCGATGCCCAGACGGGGCGTCGTCTGCTTCGTGAGGAACATCCCCGCGGTGAGCGCCACCATCGCGATCAGGATGAAGGCCAGGGCGCGCCCCGGCCTCCCCTGAGCCCCCGTGGGCCGCCGGCCCTTCTTCGGTGCTGCCACCTTGTCGTATCTCCCTGTCCAACCGTCCCGCGCCGGGTCAGCGCGCGGACGGCCACGAAATGTGTGGTGGGGACCCCTGCCCCCCGCAGAAGTTCACTGCGGGAACCGCGGCGGATGCCGGTCGGACACCGCCGCGGCCCCTGCCGGACGCTACTTGGCGCCGGGCTCGCCGTCGGTCTTGCCGTCCTTGGGCTCGTCGTCGCGCTTGGGCTCGTCCTTCTTGCCCAGGTCGAGCTTGGGGGCGTCGCCCTCGGTCAGCGAGGAGGCGTCGTCGGGGACGACCGGGGCGTCCTCCTCCGGAGTCTCGGAGAAGCCGTGGACGATCCGGTTGTACTCGGCGTCCTCCAGCACGGCGCCGATGGCGTTCTTCGCGTAGACCGCGTGGACACCGGGGGCCACCTCGAGGGTGACGGTGTCCTCGCCGATCTCCTTGACGGTGGCGTACATGCCGCCGATGGTGCGCACGCCGGTGCCGGTCGTCATCTGGTCACGCATCTGAGCGGCCTGGGCCTGCTTCTTCTTTGCGGACCGGGTCATCAGGAACATCGCCCCGATGAGCACGATGAACGGGAGCAAGAAGCTGATGTTGTTCACGGGACGAGGATCCTTCGCACGGCCGCGCCGGGGAGCGGCCATTTCTACGGGGGTGGGCACGCCGACCCGAAGGGTCGGCATCGGCGGAGTCTAGGCGAGTCCGCACCGATGGAACAACGCCCAGCATGGCACCGCAGTTCCTGACCGGTCGAACCTCCGCGCCGTCAGGCCCCGAACAGGCCCTGTTGTCCGCTTGATCCACGGCCGCCCGGCTGGGGCGGGACGAGCCCCAGGTGGGCCCATGCGGCGGGGGTCGCGACCCGGCCGCGCGGGGTGCGGGCGAGGAGCCCCTCCCTGACGAGGAAGGGCTCGGCGACCTCCTCGACCGTCTCGCGCTCCTCCCCCACGGCGACGGCGAGGGTGGACAGCCCGACGGGCCCGCCGCCGAACAGCTTGAGCAGGGCCTCCAGCACGGCCCGGTCCAGCCGGTCCAGTCCGCGCGCGTCCACCTCGTACACCTGGAGGGCGGTGGCGGCCACCTCACGGGTGATCACTCCGTCGGCCCTCACCTGTGCGTAGTCGCGGACGCGGCGCAGCAGCCGGTTGGCGATGCGGGGGGTGCCGCGGGAGCGGCCGGCGATCTCGGCGGCCCCGGCGGTGTCGATCTCCACGTCGAGGAGGCCGGCGGAGCGCCGGATGACGCGTTCCAGCTCCGCGGGGGCGTAGAACTCCATGTGCCCGGTGAAGCCGAAGCGGTCCCGCAGGGGCGGCGGGAGCAGGCCGGCGCGGGTGGTGGCCCCGACGAGGGTGAAGGGCGGCAGCTCCAGCGGGATGGCGGTGGCTCCGGGGCCCTTGCCGACGATCACGTCGACGCGGAAGTCCTCCATGGCCATGTACAGCATCTCCTCGGCGGGCCGGGACATGCGGTGGATCTCGTCGAGGAAGAGGACCTCCCCCTCCTGGAGGGAGGACAGGATCGCGGCGAGGTCTCCGGCGTGCTGGATGGCGGGGCCGGAGGTGATCCGGATGGGCGCCCCCATCTCCGCGGCGATGATCATGGAGAGGGTGGTCTTGCCGAGGCCGGGCGCGCCCGACAGCAGGACGTGGTCGGCGGTGGCGCCGCGCTGGCGGGCGGCCTTCAGCACGAGGTCCAGCTGCTGGCGGACCTTCTCCTGGCCGACGAACTCGCCGAGGTCCTTGGGGCGCAGCGCGGCCTCGACGGCGGTGTCCTCCCCGTCGGCCGCCGCGGTGACCAGCCTGTCGGGCTCGGAGGTGCCGGTGTCGTCGTCGTCCCAGTTCACGGTGGTCAGTCTGCCTTCTACGTCGTTGCGTTGGTCAATCCGGGCCCCGCCGCCACCCCCGCGCCGGCCCGGCCCCGCCGAGGGCCGTTCCACCGGGGCGACGGGCGCGGAGCGGTCGTACGGGGTCCGGCGCGGAGCGAGCGGCACGCCGCGGCTCCGGGCCGGCTCAGCGGGCCCGGCTGAGGGACTGCAGCGCCGCCCGCAGGAGCTGCGGGACGGGGGCCGAGCCGCCGGCGGCGATGGCGGCCTCGGCCTGCGGAGTGACCGCGGACACGGCCTCGTCGGCCTCCCGCGCGGCATAGCCGAGGCCGATCAGCGCGGCGGTGAGCTGCTCGGTCCAGGGGGCGGGTCCGGACGCGGGCGCGCGCTGGGCACCGACCACCGGGCCGGGGGCCCCCAGCTTGTCCTTCAGCTCCAGCAGCAGCTTCTGCGCGCCCTTCGGCCCGATCCCCGGGACCGCCGTCAACGCCTTCGCGTCCCCCGAGGCGAAGGCCGCCCGCAGCGCGTCCGGACTGTGCACTCCGAGCATCGCCTGGGCCACCCGCGGGCCGACGCCGCTGGCGGTCTGGAGCAGCTCGAAGACCTGGCGTTCGTCGTCGTCGGCGAAGCCGTACAGGGTCAGCGAGTCCTCCCGTACGACCAGCGAGGTGGCCAGCCGCGCATGCTCGCCCACCCGCAGTCCGGCGATGGTGTTCGGCGTGCACTGCACGGCCATCCCCACTCCCCCGACCTCGATCACGGCGAGGGTGGGGGTGAGCGCGGCGACCTGGCCGCTGACGAAGGCGATCATCGGGTACGGCCTTTCGGGGCGTTCGGGGTCCTGCCCGCGCTCGGGGCGCCCGGCGTGTGGACGGCGTTCAGGGGGTGCGCGGCGCGCGCACCGGTGGCGTGCCGGGCCACCGCCTGCTGGAGGCGGTTCTGGGCGGGGGCCCGCCAGATGTGGCAGATGGCGAGGGCCAGCGCGTCGGCGGCATCGGCCGGCCTGGGCGGTTCGGCGAGCCGCAGCAGCCGGGTCACCATCGCCCCGACCTGCGCCTTGTCGGCGCGACCGCTGCCGGTGACGGCGGCCTTGACCTCGCTCGGGGTGTGCAGCGCGACCGGTATCCCGCGGCGCGCGGCGCACAGCATGGCGACGGCGCTGGCCTGGGCGGTGCCCATGACGGTGCGGACGTTGTGCTGGCTGAAAACCCGCTCCACGGCGACGCATTCGGGCCGGTGGGTATCGAGCCACTCCTCGATGCCGGCCTCGATCGCGACGAGCCGGTCCCCCAGCTCGGCGTCGGCGGGCGTCCGTACGACCCCGACGCCGATCATGGTGAGGGGCCGTCCGGCGACTCCCTCGACCACGCCGACACCGCATCGCGTCAGCCCCGGGTCCACGCCCAGTACGCGCACGCGCGCCCCCTCCTCCGACCGCCGTTCACCTGTCGGTGCAGGCTATCCGCACCCACTGACAAAGCGGCGGGGGGGGGGGGGGGGGGGGTGAGGGGGGGGGCGAGGGGGGGGGGGGGGGGGGGGGGGGGGGGGGGGGGAGTCTTCTTCTTTCTCCCTTCTG
>NZ_JBVHWK010000015.1:35043-87775 GCF_055569445.1 Streptomyces sp. NPDC029122
CCCCACCACCGCCCCCCCCCCTCCCCCCCTCTCCTCCCCCTCTTTCCCGTTTGCGGGGCGGCCCCCCCCCCACCCAAAAAAACGCTTCGGGCCGTCTTTTTTTTTCCCCCCCCCCCCGCCGAAGGGAGGGGGGAGGGGGCGGCGCCGGTCAGGCGTCGACCTTCTCCATGACCTCGTCGGAGACGTCGAAGTTGGCGAAGACGTTCTGCACGTCATCGCTGTCCTCCAGCGCGTCGATCAGCTTGAAGATCTTGCGCGCGCCCTCTTCGTCGAGCTCGACCTGCATGGTCGGGACGAAGCTGGAGTCGGCCGAGTCGTAGTCGATGCCGGCTTCCTGGAGCGCGGTACGGACCGCGACCAGGTCGGTGGCCTCGCTGATGATCTCCCAGGTGTCGCCGTTGTCGTTGACCTCTTCGGCACCGGCGTCCAGGACCGCGCCCAGGACGTCGTCCTCGGAGAGGTCGGCCTTGGGCAGGAGGATGACGCCCTTGCGGTTGAACAGGTACGAGACAGAGCCCGGGTCGGCCATGGAGCCGCCGTTGCGGGTCATGGCGACGCGGACGTCGGAGGCGGCACGGTTGCGGTTGTCGGTGAGGCACTCGATGAGCACCGCGACACCGTTGGGGCCGTAGCCTTCGTACATGATCGTCTCGTAGTCGGCGCCGCCGGCCTCGAGGCCGCCGCCGCGCTTGACCGCGGAGTCGATGTTCTTGTTCGGGACCGACTGCTTCTTGGCCTTCTGAACGGCGTCGAAGAGCGTCGGGTTGCCGTCGATGTCCGCGCCGCCCATACGGGCCGCGACCTCGATGTTCTTGATCAGCTTCGCGAAGAGCTTGCCGCGCTTGGCATCGATCACGGCCTTCTTGTGCTTCGTCGTAGCCCATTTAGAGTGGCCGGACATCCGCCTGTCTCCTTCGCGTAACCAACAGTGTTCACCGACGATCCTACCGGGACCTCGTCACAGCCCCGCGCGCACCATGTCGACGAAGTACGCGTGGACGCGGTCGTCGCCGGTCAGTTCGGGGTGGAAGGAGGTGGCGAGGACGTTGCCCTGGCGCACGGCGACGGTGTGGCCGTCGTACGTGGCGAGGACCTCGGCGGCGGCGCCGACCGACTCGACCCAGGGGGCGCGGATGAAGACGCCCTCGACGGGGCCCCCTTCGATGCCCGCGAAGTCGATCCGGGCCTCGAAGGACTCGTTCTGGCGTCCGAAGGCGTTGCGGCGCACGATCATGTCGATGCCGCCGAGCGTCTCCTGGTCGTCACGGCCGTCCAGCAGCTTGTCGGCGAGCATGATCATGCCGGCGCAGGTGCCGTAGACGGGCATCCCGGCGCGCACGCGCTCGCGCAGCGGCTCCAGCATGCCGAACAGCACGGCGAGTTTGGACATCGTCGTGGACTCGCCGCCGGGGATCACCAGGGCGTCCACCTCGGAGAGCTCCTCGGGACGCCGGACCGGCCTGGCCACGGCGTCCGCCGCGGCCAGGGCGATCAGGTGCTCCCGTACGTCGCCCTGGAGTGCCAGAACACCGATGACGGGGGGATTGCTCATGCTGGCTACCAGCCCCGGTTGGCGTAGCGCTCGGCCTCGGGGAGGGTGTCGCAGTTGATGCCGACCATGGCCTCGCCCAGGTTGCGGGACGCGTCCGCGATGACCTTCGGGTCGTCGAAGAAGGTGGTGGCCTTCACGATGGCGGCGGCGCGCTTGGCCGGGTCACCGGACTTGAAGATGCCGGAGCCGACGAAGACGCCCTCGGCGCCGAGCTGACGCATCAGGGCGGCGTCGGCCGGGGTGGCGACACCGCCGGCGGAGAACAGCACGACCGGGAGCTTGCCGAGCTCGGCGACCTCCTTGACGAGCTCGTACGGGGCGCGCAGCTCCTTGGCGGCGGCGTACAGCTCGTTGTTGTCGAAGCCGCGCAGCTTGGCGATCTCGTTCTTGATCTGGCGCAGGTGGCGGACGGCCTCGACGACGTTGCCGGTGCCGGCCTCGCCCTTCGAACGGATCATGGCCGCGCCCTCGGCGATGCGGCGCAGGGCCTCGCCCAGGTTGGTGGCGCCACAGACGAAGGGGGTGGTGAAGGCCCACTTGTCGGAGTGGTTGACCTCGTCGGCCGGGGTCAGGACCTCGGACTCGTCGATGTAGTCGACGCCGAGGGACTGGAGGACCTGGGCCTCGACGAAGTGGCCGATGCGGGACTTGGCCATGACCGGGATGGAGACGGCCTCGATGATCTCTTCGATCATGTTGGGGTCGGACATGCGGGCCACGCCGCCGTCCTTGCGGATGTCGGCGGGGACCCGCTCCAGGGCCATGACGGCCACGGCGCCGGCGTCCTCGGCGATCTTCGCCTGCTCGGCGTTGACCACGTCCATGATCACGCCGCCCTTGAGCTGCTCGGCCATGCCGCGCTTGACGCGGGAGGTGCCGATGGCCGACTCAGCGGACTGGGAAGAGGTGGGAAGCGTGCTCACGGGTTGACCTCACTCGAAACGAACTCGAAAGGGAAGACGGGCGGTACTCGCTGAGAAAACCCCACCGACCAGTCCACTACAAGGGCCAATGTGGAGCCGGTGGCTCTTTCACTTGTCCCCCGCGGCCCTATGAGGATCAGACGGGGCGGTCCGCGAGGTCCACCGGCGGCTCGTCGTCCATTTCGAAGGCCAGCGGGAACGGCGCATGTCCCGCCAGTCTGAACCACCGGACCTTGCGGTGGCGGCGCAGCGCGCGGGCGGCCCGTACGGAGTCGTTGAGGAACCTGCGCGCCATCGGCACCCGGCGCACCGACGCGGCCAGCTCCTCGGCGGCCTCCTCGCCGCCCGGGGCCGCCTTCAGCACCTCCACCTGGTCGGCGTCGGCGAACACCGCCCGCAGCGCCTGGCTGAGCTCGCTCTCGGCGACCTCCCGGTGCTCCTCCTCCGCCTGCCGCGCGGCGTGCGCGGCCTCGTACAGCACCAGCGAGGAGGCGGGGTCGAGCGCCCCGGAGGTGGCCACCTCCAGCACGACGGAGGCCCGCCGCACGAGCTGAGCGTCGAGGGCGGCGCGGGCGGCGTCCATCCGCGTGTGCAGCCGGTCCAGCCGCCCGGCGGTCCAGCTGAGGTAGACCCCGACGACGGCGAGCGCCACCGCGATCCAGACAAGGTTTTCGATCACGGGCGGCGACACTACCCGCTGCGGACGCCTACGTGTCCCGCGAGAAGCCGAGGCGGGTGCGGAGGGAGACCCGCTCGTCGGCGGCGACGGCGGCCGCGCCGGCGGTGACGGTCTCGTACACGGCCAGGATGTCCGCGCCCACCGTCGACCAGTCGAAGCGGCGTACGTGCGCCGAGCCGCGGGCGCTCAGTTCCGCGCGCCGGGCCGGGTCGCGCAGGAGGGCGGTCGCCGCCCCGGCCAGGGAGGCGGCGTCCTCGTTGGCGAACAGTTCTCCCGCAGCGCCCTGGTCCAGGACCTGGGCGAAGGCGTCGAGGTCCGAGGCCAGGACGGCGGCGCCGGCCGAGAGGGCCTCGACCAGGATGATCCCGAAGCTCTCGCCGCCGGTGTTGGGGGCGACGTAGACGTCCACGCTGCGCAGCAGGCGGGCCTTGTCCTCGTCGGAGACCATGCCGAGGAACTCGACCCGGGAGCGGAGCTCCGCCGGGAGGGAGGCCACGGCCTCCTCCTCGTCGCCCCGGCCCGCCACGAGCAGGCGTACGTCCGGGCAGGCCTCGACGATGGCCGGGAAGGCGGCCATGAGCACCGGGAGGCCCTTGCGGGGTTCGTCGATGCGGCCGATGAAGCCGAGCGTCCGCCCGCTCCACTCGGCCTTGGGCTCGGCCCGGGCGAAGAAGTCGACGTCGACGCCGTTGGGGATGACCACGGCGTCCCCGCCGAGGTGCTCCACCAGCGTGCGCCGGGCGTACTCGCTCACCGCGATCCGGGCGCTGATCTTCTCCAGCGCCGGCTGGAGGATCGGGTACGCGGCGATCATCGCCCGCGAGCGGGGATTGGAGGTGTGGAACGTCGCCACGATCGGGCCCTGGGCCGCCCAGCAGGACAGCAGGCCCAGGGAGGGCGAGGCCGGCTCGTGGATGTGGATCACGTCGAAGACGCCCTCGTGCAGCCAGCGGCGTACGCGGGCGGCGGAGAGGAAGCCGAAGTTCAGCCGGGCGACCGACCCGTTGTAGGGCACCGGCACCGCCCGTCCCGCCGAGACCACGTAGGGGGGCAGCGGGGTCTCGTCGTCCGCCGGGGCCAGCACCGACACCTCGTGACCCCGGCGGATCAGGTGCTCGGCCAGGTCGCGGATGTGGAACTGGACGCCGCCCGGGACGTCCCACGAGTACGGGCACACGATGCCGATCTTCACTACGGGCGCTCCTCCAGGTCATCGAGCCACAAGCGCTGCAGCATGTGCCAGTCCTCCGGGTGCTCGGCGATCCCCGACGCGAAGGCGTCCGCGAGCGCCTGGGTCATGGCGGCGGTCTTCTCGCTCCGCGTGCCCTGCCGGGGCACCTCCACCGGGGGGTGGAACCGGCCGTACATCTTCGGGCTGTCGCCGTAGTACAGCGTGGCCGGCAGCAGTACCGCCCCGGTCTGCTGCGCCAGCAGCGCCGGCCCGGCGGGCATCCGGGCCCGGGATCCGAAGAAGTCCACCTCGACCCCGGAGGCCGACAGGTCCCGGTCGGCGACCAGGCAGACCAGCCCGCCGGAGCGCAGCCGGCGCGCCAGGGTGCCGAAGGAGGCGCCCCCGGTGTGCGGGAGGACCTCCATGCCGAGGCTCTCCCGGTAGGCCACGAAGCGGTCGAAGAGGGACTCGGGCTTGAGCCGCTCGGCGACGGTGGTGAAGGGTACGCCCAGGTGGCCGGTGACCCACGCCCCGGCGAGGTCCCAGTTGGCCAGGTGCGGCAGGGCGGCGACGACCCCCCGCCCGGAGGCGAGCGCCTCGCGCAGGATGTGGTCGTCCTTCAGCTGGACGTCCTCGCCGAACCGCTTCGTATCCATGGCCGGCAGCCGGAAGGACTCCATCCAGTAGCGCATGTACGAACGCATGCCCGCGTGCGACAGCTCGCGCAGCCGCTCGGGGGTCGCGTCGGGCACCACCCGGGCCAGGTTGGACTCCAGCCGCAGCACGCTCTTCCCGCGGCGCTTCCACGCCACGTCGGCGATCTTGCGGCCGAGGGCCACCGCCGCCGGCTCGGGCAGCTTCTTCACGCCCGCCCAGCCGAGCCCGTACAGCCCGTCGACCAGCTTGTCCTGCGCCTTGCCCATCAGAGCGACCCGCCCTCGGCGCCGGTGGCCGCCGCGTCGGCCTCGGCCGCCTCACGGCGTACGGTGACCACGCGCTGCACCAGCGTGACGAGCGAGCCCGCCGCCACGATCCACAGCGCGACCGGCAGCAGCACCCCGATCCACGAGGGGACGCCGAAGGTCTGCAGCCCGGACAGGCCGGCCGCGACCAGGGAGATCACCAGCCGCTCGGCCCGCTCGACGAGCCCGTTGACGGCGACCGGCAGCCCGATCGCCTCGCCGCGGGCCTTCGTGTACGAGACCACCTGCCCGCTGGCCAGGCAGAAGATCGCCACCGCGCACAGGGCGTTGTCGTCGCCCTGGCCGGCGTACCAGAGCGCGAGGCCGCCGAAGATCGCGGCGTCGGCCACCCGGTCGAGCGTGGAGTCGAGGAACGCCCCCCAGCGGCTGGAGAGCCCGGCCTGGCGGGCCATGTTCCCGTCCACCAGGTCGGAGAAGACGAAGAGGGTGATGGTGATGGTGCCCCAGAAGAACTCGCCTCTGGGGAAGAAGACCAGCGCCCCGGCCACCACTCCGGCCGTACCGATGAGGGTGACGGCGTCCGGGCTCACCCCCCGGCGCAGGAGAAACGCGGCGAACGGCGTGAGAACACGCGTGAAGAACGCACGCGCGTACTTGTTCAGCATGGCCTTCCCAGAGGGTCGGTGGGCCGAGCGGCCACCACGGCCACCGGCTGGCCCATCGTAGCCAGCGCCCCGCGCCCGCGGTGCCGCGCACCCACCGGTCGGCTCCCGCTCCCCGCCCGCGGCGGGCCCGCGTCACCCTCCCGCCGCGCGGGCGGCCGTGGCCGGTACCACGTATGGACGCAGTGTGACGGCAGTGCAAAGCTCGAAGGACCCCGATCACCCTCCTCACCGCGACACCAGGAGGCACGAGCACCATGGGAGCCACATCACACCAAGCCGGAGCCGCCGGCAGGGCACTGACGGCCGACCGCCCCGATTCCGTACGGAACGTCGTGCTGGTCGGCCACAGCGGCGCGGGGAAGACGACCCTGGTCGAGGCCCTGGCCCTGACGGCGGGGGCCTTGAACCGGGCAGGACGGGTCGAGGACGGCACCACGGTCTCGGACTACGACGAGATCGAGCACCGCCGCCAGCGCTCCGTACAGCTGTCCCTGGTCCCCGTCGAATGGGCCGGAATCAAGATCAACATCCTGGACACCCCCGGATACGCCGACTTCGTCGGGGAACTCAGGGCCGGTCTGCGCGCCGCGGACGCGGCCCTCTTCGTCGTCTCCGCCTCCGACGGGATCGACGGGGCCACCCGGATGGTCTGGGACGAATGCGAGGCCGTCGGCATGCCGCGCGCCATCGTCGTCACCCATTTGGAGGCAGCCCGCGCCGATTACTCCCAGATGACCGCCGTCTGCGGAGAGATCTTCGGCGCCGACGACCCGGACGCAGTCATCCCGCTCTACCTCCCCCTGCACGGACCGGCCGGACCCGACGGCCACTCCCCCGTCAACGGCCTCCTGGGCCTGCTCTCCCGGCGCGTGTACGACTACACCTCCGGCGAGCGCGCCGAGCGCGACCCGGACCCCGCCGAGCTCGCCCTCATCGACGACGCCCGCTCCCGCCTCATCGAGGGGATCATCGCCGAGAGCGAGGACGAGACCCTCATGGACCGCTACCTCGGCGGTGAGGACATCGACGTCAAGACCCTGATCGACGATCTGGAGCGGGCCGTCGCCCGGGGCACCTTCCACCCCGTCCTGATGGCCGCCCCGGCGGCCGACGGCGCCCGCCAGGGCCTGGGCACCGTGGAACTCCTCGAACTGATCACGGGCGGCTTCCCCACCCCCGCGGAACGCGCCCCCCTGGGCGTCACCGCCCCCGACGGCTCCCCCCGCCCCGACGTCACCTGCGACCCGGCCGGGCCGCTCCTCGCCGAGGTCGTCAAGACCTCCTCCGACCCCTACGTCGGCCGGGTCTCCCTGGTCCGCGTCTTCTCCGGCACCCTGCGCCCCGAGGAGACCGTCCACGTCTCCGGGCACGGCCTGGAGGACCGGGGCCACGAGGATCACGATGTCGACGAGCGGATCGGCGCCCTCACCTCCCCCTTCGGCAAACAGCAGCGCACCCTCGGCGCCTGCGTCGCGGGCGACCTCGCCTGCGTGGCCAAACTCACCCGCGCCGAGACCGGCGACACCCTCTCCGCCAAGGACGCCCCGCTCCTGATGGAGCCCTGGCCGATGCCCGAGCCGCTGCTCCCCCTCGCCGTCGAGGCCCACAGCAAGGCCGACGAGGACAAGCTCTCCCAGGGCCTGGCCCGCCTGGTCGCCGAGGACCCCACCCTGCGGCTGGAACAGAACCCGCACACCCACCAGCTCGTCCTGTGGTGCCTGGGCGAGGCCCACCAGGACCTCGTGCTGGAGCGGCTGAAGACCCGCTACGGGGTCCGGGTCGACCCCGTCCCCCACAAGGTCAGCCTGCGCGAGACCTTCGGCGCCAAGGCCGCCGGGCGCGGCCGGCACGTCAAACAGTCCGGCGGCCACGGCCAGTACGCCATCTGCGAGATCGAGGTCGAACCGCTCCCGCCGGGCAGCGGCATCGAGTTCGTCGACAAGGTCGTCGGCGGCGCGGTGCCCCGCCAGTTCATCCCCTCCGTGGAGAAGGGAGTACGCGCCCAGGCCGCCCGCGGCGTCGCTGCCGGCTATCCGCTGGTCGACGTACGCGTCACCCTGCGCGACGGCAAGGCGCACTCGGTCGACTCCTCCGACGCCGCCTTCCAGACGGCGGGCGCCCTCGCCCTGCGCGAAGCCGCCGCCGACATCCCGATCCACCTGCTGGAGCCCGTCGCCGAACTCGACGTCGAGGTGCCCGACGAGTACGTCGGCCCGGTCATGAGCGACCTCGCCGGCCGCCGCGGCCGCGTCGTCGGCACCGAGCAGGCGGGCCCCGGCCGGTCCCGGGTGCGGGCCGAGATCCCCGAGATCGAGATCGGCCGGTACGCCGTGGACCTGCGCTCCGTGTCCCACGGCACGGGCCGTTTCAGCCGCGCGTACGCCCGGCACGAGCCCATGCCGGGCCATCTCGCGGACAAGGTGCGCGAACAGACCGAGAAGGGAAGTTAGTTGACATAGCACCTGGATGCCGCCCACCCAACCCGCTTGCGGTGGGCGGTGTTTCCCTGTCCCATGACCATGGGGACGAGTACGCCGATAGGCTCTTCGCCGCGACGGAGAGCGCAACGGACCACGACAGAGCGCGACACGCCGCGAAAGCGGCACGGCAGTACGGCAGTACGGCAGTACGGCAGTACGGCACGACCAGAACGACCGGAACGACTAGCACGACGGCACCACGGGCAAAGAGCACAGTGGCACGGCGATGGGGGCAGCGGTGGCGGACGACGGTTTCGACTTCAGGCCCGGAGCACAGATTCCTCTGCAGGGGGGCGGCGGCCAGACCGCGGCGACCAACGCGCTCGCCTCCGCCGCGTACCGCGACGGCGGCAGGGACACCAAGCTGGACACGATCCTCACGGCGAACAGCGAGAACCACCCGGCCACGGTCAAGCCGCCCAGGATCTCCCTCTTCGAACCCAACCTCGGCGAGGCCTTCTGCCGCGCCGTCGAGGCCCGCACCCTCGGCGCCGGCCGCAAGCCGCTCATCCAGTCCTTCGGCGCCGACCCGCAGACCGTGGTCGAGCACTGCCTGGCGGCCTCCCGGATCCGCAAGGAACGCGACCGCAAGCTGCGCCTGATCACGCTGGTCAGCGGAGTGGTGTTCCTGCCCGGGCTGCTGCTGTGGCTCGGCCTCTTCCAGCTCCGCAAGACCCTGTCGGGCGGCGAGGGCAAGAAGAGCGGCTGGATCGGCACCGCCCTGCTGGTCGGGGTGGTCCTCTTCGGCGCGGTGCTGCTCTACCGGGTGGTGTACCGCCAGCCCGGCAGCGGCCTGCTGGAGCTCTACCTGCTCGGCGCTCTCGTCGCCCCCGTCCTCGGCTGGTACCTGGCCCGCCGGATCTGCGAGACCACCGCCGCCGACCTGCGCTCCCGCTGGGACGGCCTGCTCGGGGGCGGCGCACCCGTCGCCGCCAAGATCCCGGAGGCGGTTCCGGGCAACCCCGACGAGAAGGCCCGCGAGGACCTGCGCCGGCAACTGGCGAAGCTGACCGCGGAGGACCGCAGCAACTCCGTCTTCTACGCCGGCCCCAAGGGCATCCTCGGCATGGGCACCCGCTGGGGCAGCTGGCAGATGGCCGAGGAGCTGACCCCGAAGGTGGACGGGCGTGACATCCACCCCTTCCGCAGCTGGGACGTCATACGCGCGATCGACACCGAGCTGCGCAAGCTGGAGCGCGGCCCCCTGCACACCGGCGGCTTCCCGCCCGCCTCCATCCAGCACTGGATCGTCACCCCCGTCGGCGAGGGCGCCGCCGAAGTGGCCCGGCCGAGCGGCGAGGACGTCGACACCTTCCTGGTCAAGCCGCACGAGATCACCCGGATCTGCAACGAGCAGCAGTTCAGCGCCGGCAACCGGCACTACCTCGGCATCCAGTACCCGCTCTGGGACGGCCAGCTCGTCATCACGATGCTGGTCACGGTCACCGTCCTCTACAAGACCCTGCGCGTGGACGTCACCGCGCACGCCCTCGGCCCCGTCCACGGCCTGTTCACCACCAAGTCCAAGGCCCCGGTGGTCGAGGTCCCCAAGTCGATCCGCTTCTGGGAGACCGTGGAGCGTCCGCTGCCGCTGGTGGACACCATGGAAGTCGTACGCCTGGCCGTGCGCGCCCCCCTGACCTGGTACCCGCCGCTGCTGGACTACTTCGGCGGCAAGCTGGTCCTGCCCGAGCCCTTCGGCCTGCGGCACGTGTGGGCGAGCTCCATGTGGCGCCACCGCTTCATGGCGGACGACGCCCTGCGCACCGTGGCCCCGGTCCTGCGGTCGGTGCACCGGGCGACCTTCAGGGTGCTGGAGGAGAACGGCGTGGACACCTCGGCCTTCACCAACCGCTCCTCGATCATGAACGGGGTCGTCCAGGAGCCCGCCCCGCGGAAGGCGGACGTCTACGACGCGTAGGTACGCTGGAGGAGCCGCAGCCGCCGGGGAGGAAGCACCGTGACCGAGCGGAAACCGCCAGGAGTCAGCTTCGAGTCCTTCGTGGACCGGCAGATCAGAGAGGCCGCCGAGCGGGGCGAGTTCGAGAAGCTGCCGGGCTGGGGCAAGCCGCTGTCCTCGCTGGACGCCCCGTACGACGAGATGTGGTGGATCAAGGAGAAGCTGCACCGCGAGGGCTTCTCCACGCTGCCGCCCGCGCTGGCCCTGCGCAAGGAGGCCGAGGACGCCCGGGAGGCCGCCCTGGCGGCCGGCACGGAGCGCCGGGCCAGGGCGATCCTGGCGGAGGTCAACGAGAAGATCCGCACGGCCCTGCGCCGGCCGCCGCCGGGCCCGCCGCTCGGCCTCGCCGAGTTCGACGTCGAGGCCGTCCTGGCGGAGCGGCGGTCCGGCCCTACGGAGGGTTAGGCCGGCCGTTCCGCGCTGCCGGCCCTGCCTCGGACACCCCCTAGCCGTTCGGCCAGGCGTCGGCGAGCATCTGGCGGGTGTCCGCGAGGAGTTGCGGCAGCACCTTGGTGTGCCCGACGACGGGCATGAAGTTCGTGTCCCCGCCCCAGCGGGGCACGATGTGCTGGTGCAGGTGGGCGGCGATGCCGGCGCCGGCGGCACTGCCCTGGTTCATGCCGATGTTGAAGCCGTGCGCCCCGGAGGCCTTGCGCAGCGCGACCATGGCCCGCTTCGTCAGGTCCGCCAGCTCCGCCGTCTCCGGCGCGTCGAGCTCCGTGTAGTCGGCGACGTGGCGGTACGGGACGACCATCAGGTGGCCGCCGTTGTACGGGTAGAGGTTCAGCACCGCGTAGACGTGCTTGCCCCGCGCCACGACCAGGCCGTCCGTGTCGGACATCTCCGGAATCCCGCAGAAGGGACAGCCGTCCCCGGCTTCCGGGCCGGTCGGCTTGTTCTCGCCCTGGATGTAGGCCATCCGGTGGGGCGTCCACAGACGCTGGAACGCGTCCTGCGTGCCCACACCGATCTGCTGCTCCGGCTCAATCGTCATAGGCGCAGCATATGACCTCGTCCGGACGGACGAGCGGGGCCCCCGGAAAGTGATCCCTTTCCGGGGGCCCCGCTCTCGCTTCGGTCCGGGTCAGACCTGGACGCGGTCGGCGACGACCTTGGCCAGCTTGGCCAGCGCCTCGTCCTTCGGGATGCCGTTCTCCTGCGAGCCGTCGCGGTAGCGGAAGGAGACGGTGCCCGCGGCCATGTCCTCGTCACCGACGATGATCATGAACGGGACCTTGAGCTTCTGGTGGTTCCTGATCTTCTTCTGCATGCGGTCCGAGGAGGCGTCCACCTCGACCCGCAGGCCCTGCTTCTTCGCCGCCGCGGCGAACTCCTGGAGGTACTCCACGTGCCCGTCGCCGATCGGGATGCCGACCGCCTGCACGGGGGCCAGCCACGGCGGCATGGCGCCCGCGTAGTGCTCCAGCAGCACCGCGAAGAACCGCTCGATGGAGCCGAACAGCGCGCGGTGGATCATGACCGGGCGCTGGCGGGAGCCGTCCGGGCCGGTGTACTCCAGGTCGAAGCGCTCCGGCAGGTTGAAGTCCAGCTGGACGGTCGACATCTGCCAGGTGCGGCCGATGGCGTCGCGCGCCTGCACGGAGATCTTCGGGCCGTAGAAGGCCGCGCCGCCGGGGTCGGGGGTCAGCGGGAGGCCCTGCTTCTCGGCGACCTGCTGGAGGACCGCGGTGGCCTCCTCCCAGACCTCGTCCGAGCCGACGAACTTCTCCGGGTCCTTGGTCGACAGCTCCAGGTAGAAGTCGGTCAGACCGTAGTCGCGCAGCAGGTTCAGCACGAAGGTGAGCGTGCGGTCGAGTTCCTCGGCCATCTGCTCGCGGGTGCAGTAGATGTGCGCGTCGTCCTGGGTGAAGCCGCGGGCCCGGGTCAGGCCGTGGACCACGCCCGACTTCTCGTACCGGTACACGGTGCCGAACTCGAACAGGCGCAGCGGCAGCTCGCGGTAGGAGCGCCCGCGCGCGTCGAAGATCAGGTTGTGCATCGGGCAGTTCATCGGCTTGAGGTAGTAGTCGGTACCACCGTCGAGCTGCATGGGCGGGTACATGCCCTCCGCGTACCAGTCCAGGTGGCCGCTCTTCTCGAAGAGGGCGCCCTTGGTGGCGTGCGGGGAGTAGACGAACTCGTAGCCCTCCTCCTCGTGCCGGCGGCGCGAGTAGTCCTCCATGACCCGGCGGATGATGCCGCCGCGCGGGTGGAAGACGGCCAGGCCGGAGCCGATCTCGTCCGGGATGGAGAAGAGGTCGAGCTCGTTGCCGAGCTTGCGGTGGTCGCGCTTCTCGGCCTCGGCGAGGAAGTCGAGGTGGGCCTTCAGCTCCTCCTTCGAGGGCCAGGCGGTGCCGTAGATGCGCTGGAGCATCGGGTTCTTCTCGCTGCCGCGCCAGTAGGCGGCCGCGTTGCGCATCAGCTTGAACGCCGGGATGTTGCGGGTGGTGGGCAGGTGGGGACCGCGGCAGAGATCCTTCCAGCACAGCTCGCCGGTCTTGGCGTCCAGGTTGTCGTAGATGGTCAGCTCGCCGCCGCCCACCTCGACGTTCGCGCCGTCGTCGGTCGACGCGGAGCCCTTGATGCCGATGAGCTCCAGCTTGTACGGCTCGTCGGCGAGCTCCTCGCGGGCCGCCTCGTCGGAGACCACGCGGCGGGCGAACCTCTGGCCGCGCTTCTGGATCTCCTGCATCTTCTTCTCGATGGTCTTCAGGTCCTCGGGGGTGAAGGGCCTGGCGACGTCGAAGTCGTAGTAGAAGCCGTCGCGGACCGGCGGGCCGATGCCCAGCTTGGCCTCGGGGAACAGTTCCTGCACGGCCTGCGCCATGACGTGCGCGGTCGAGTGGCGCAGGATGTTCAGGCCGTCCTCGGAGGAGATCTCCACCGGCTCGACGGTCTCGCCGTCCCGCACCTCGTACGAGAGGTCCTTCAGCTCACCCGCGATGCGCGCGGCGACGATGGCGCGCTCGCCGGCGAAGAGCTCCGCCGCCGTAGTGCCCGTGGCCACCACGCGCTCGTCCCGCTCGGAATCGCGTTGGATGATCACACGGACGTCTGACACCGGTCTCTCCTGACTCAGGGGGCACGCGGGCGAACGCCGCGCGCCTGAATCGTACCGAGCCGAACGGCCGCGCCGCGAAACGGTTGATACCGGGGCCCCGGGGCGGGTCCGATCCGGGCCGGCCCGGAAACCCCCGGCGCGCTCCCGCGCGGCGCGGGTAGCGTGGGCCGTTCCCGTCCGAGCCCCCGAAGGGACACCCGTATGCCGCAGCTCCGCCCGCTGGACCTCACCGACGACGCGACGGCGGCCGCCGTGCACGCGGTCGGCCTGGCCGCCTACGCGGTGGAGGCGGAGCTGATCGGCTTCGACGGCATCCCCGCGCTCGGCGAGGGCCTGGAGGCGATGCGGGCGCGGCCGCTGCGCTGGCTGGGCGGGGTCACCGGGGACGGAGCGGTCGCGGGCTTCCTGGCCTGGGAGGAGACACCGGACGGCGTGTCCGTCGACCGGCTGTGCGTGGACCCGGCCCGGTTCCGCCGGGGCATCGCCTCGCTGCTGGTGCGCCACGCCCTCGCGGAGCTCTTCCCGGGCCGCCCCGTCGAGGTCTCCACCGGCGCGGACAACACCCCGGCGGTCACCCTCTACGAACGCCTCGGCTTCACCCGGGGCGCGGACTTCAGCCCCGTCCCCGGCCTGCGGATGGCCTCCTTCACCCTGCGCGGCACCGCGTAGCGGCCGGCCCGGGGGGAACCGGCCGGCGGCCGGGTACGTCACAGGGGCGCCCGGAGCGGGCACCGAGCCGGATCGAGGAACCATGCGCCGTACCGCCGTCACGCTCACCTGTCTCGCGGCCGCGCTGCTCAGCGGCTGCTCGGCCGCCGGCGGTTCCGGCCCGGCGGCCGAGCCGCCCGCGCCGCCTTCCCTGGAGGGGGCACCGGCCTGCCCCGGGCACGACCGCGCCGGGCCCGGCGGCCCGCCCACCACCGTCGACGGCACGCCCGCGAACACCCCCGAGGCCGCGCGCCTGTCGCAGGCGGTCGGCGCGCAGGGGTACGGCGCCTTCGCCGACGTCTACGGCACCCACGTCACCGACCGCCCGGCCGGGCGGGTCGCGGTGTGCGTCACCGACCTCGCGCGGGGCCGCCGGCTGCTGGAAGCCGCCGGGAAGGCAGACCCCTCCGCCGACCCCGGCCGCGCGGACCTGTACCTGAGCCGCTACACCCACCGCGCGCTCGTCGCCGCCGTGGAGCGGCTCACCGCCGACCAGGGGCGGCCCGCCTTCCCCCTCTACGGCTTCTCGCCCGCCGCCGACGCCTCCGGGGTGGTGGCGACGAGCACCGCCGAGGGAGCCGCCTCGAAGGACCTGAAGGCCCGGCTGGAGCAGATCACGGGCGGTGTCCCGGTCACGGTCGAAAGGGGCGACCCGGCCACGCCCCTAGGGAGCGACAAGCTCCCGAAGTCCGGGGACACGGCATCACCGGTCGCTCCGTAGGGCCTGTCGCCCCCTGACGGGGGGCGCGGGGTGCGGCAGGACCGCCGCCGTCCTCAGCGGGTGGGCGGGGCGGTCCGGGGAGACGTCCTAGTCGTCGTCCGACGGCAGCACCTCGTCGGCGTCGAGGGCCGCGTCCAGGGACTTCATCAGCCGGTCCCGCTCCATCTCGTCCAGCGGCACCGGCGTCACGTCCGAGGCCCCCGCCAGCCTGCGGAAGCCGCCCCGGCGGGAGAGCCGGCCGCTGACCCGGACCGGCAGCCCCGCCAGGTGGGCGTGGACCGCGGTGCGGTACCCCTCCTCGTCGAGGGCGGCCCGGACGTACGGGACCTCCGCGCCCGACAGCACCCGCAGCCGGACGGTCCCCCCGCCGCCCGACGCCGAGCGCCGCATCCGGACCACGGCCCCCGCGATCCGGACGGCGACGGACGGCTCGGCCCGGGTGTAGCGGGCGGCGGCCTCGCGCAGCACCGGCAGGTCGCCCGGCGAGAACTCCACCGGCTCGGGCCGAGCCGCGCACCCGGCCGGAACCCCCGCCGCGGGCGCCCAGGCCAGTGTGATCCGGGCCCCTTCCGAACCCCGTACGAGGGCGACCAGCGCCTCGGCGAGCTCCCGGCTGACCCCCGCCGCCACGGCGGCGTCGAAGGCCTCCATGCCGCCGGCCGCCCTCCGGTAGTCCACCGCCTCCCGCGCCGCGTGCAGAGCGTGGTGCAGCCGCGTCACCGCCCCGCGCCCCCCGGCCACCGGGACGTACGCGGCGAGCCTGCGCCCGCCGGGGGCGGGACCCACCAGCACCCCGTCGAGGAAGCGTTCGGCCTGCGCGCGGTGGCGGGCGCCGTAGTACCCGGCGCGGGCCCGGTCGGCGAGGGCCCCGGCCAGCAGCAGCCGGCGCGCGGCCGAGCGCAGCCGCTCCTGCGCGGGCCAGGCGGCCTCGCCCTGGAGCCCGTACGGCCCCGGCGGGACCTCCCGCTCCCAGCGGACCTCGTCGCTGGGCACGCTCAGTCCGAAGAGCACCTCCCGCGCGGAGGGCACTCCGCTGCGGGAGAGCGCGGTCAGGGCCTCCTCCAGGAGGTCCGCGCAGTCGGGGAAGGTCCGGTTCTCGGGGACGAGCAGGCTGGTGCCGGCCCGGTCCGGCGGGGTCCAGCGCCCGTAGCGGCCCGCCGCTCCGCCGCGCCTCAGCCAGCCGTGGCGGTGCAGCAGTGCCCCGAGGACCTGCGGGTCGACCTGCCCCGGATCGGGGGTGCCCGGGGCGGGCCGCGGGCGGGGCAGGGGTTCGAGGTGCGGCGGGTGCCGGTCCATCAGGGTGTCCCTCCCGACCCGACGCGGGTCATGATCTCGCACAGCGCCCGGTCGTCGAAGATCCGCCCGGTCGGGATCCGTACGGTGGTGCGGCGCCTGCCGGTGACGGGGTGCCCGGCGAGGTTGGTCCAGTAGCAGCAGTGCCGCAGGTCGAGCCGGTCGTGCCCGGCGCTCAGCCAGAGTTCCCGTTCCCGGGGTACGAGCATCACCACGAGGATCTTGTGGACGGCGACCGGCGTCCGCGCCAGTTTCACCAGGTGCTCGTTGTCGAGGGTGAAGCCGAAGCTGGTCCCGGCGGGGCGGGGCGGTACCTGGTAGGTCGCCTTCAGCTGCACCTTGATGGTCACCTCGTCGTCGACGACGTGCTCGGGCGCGCCGTGGCTCACGTGCCAGTCGATGCCGTTGTCCGGAAAGGGCTGGGAGAGCGAGCAGCCGGCCGCGGCCGCGACGGCGTGGAGGTAGCCCACCTGGAGGGTCTCCATGCAGGCGGTGGTGGCGAGTGTGCCGCGCAGCGGTCCGGTCGGCGGATCGCCCTGTCCGTGCGGTACCCCGCCCGGTTCGGGCTGCGTGAGCGCCATGGCCGGCTCCCCATGCCTTCCGGGCTCTGCCGTGAACGGGTGAGGGGGTGACGGGTGGTCACGCGTACGACCTCCCGCAGAAGTTGTCTCCGCAGCCGGGTGCCTCCAAACGGCGTACGGGGCGAAAAGCCCGGGTATCACGGATTCGGCGGGGGTCGGCGCGCTCCGTGGGCGGAGGTGCCCGGTGCGGCCCATCTGCCCACCGGGAACGAGGAGTTCGTCATGACACGCTGGTACGAGGGGCCGTTGGCCGCCTTCGACACGGAGACCACCGGGGTGGACGTCGAGCAGGACCGGATCGTGTCCGCCGCGCTCGTCGTGCAGGAGTGTGCGGGCGGCCGGGTCCGCTCCACCCGGTGGCTGGTCAATCCCGGCGTTCCGGTGCCGCCGGGAGCGACGGAGGTGCACGGCCTGACGGACGAGCACCTCCAGCGCAACGGCCGCTGGCCGGCGCCGGTGGTGGAGGAGATAGCCCGCGCGCTGGGCGAGCAGCAGGCGGCGGGGCGGCCGGTGGTGGTGATGAACGCGCCGTTCGATCTGACGCTGCTGGACCGGGAGTTGCGCCGGCACCGGGCGTCCTCGCTGGCGCGGTACCTGGACAACAGGCCGCTGACGGTGCTGGATCCGCGGGTCCTGGACAAGCACCTGGACCGCTACCGCAAGGGCCGCCGCACGCTGACGGACCTGTGCGCGCACTACGGGATAGACCTGGAGGGGGCGCACGACGCCTCGGTGGACGCGCAGGCGGCGCTGGAGGTCGTACGGGCGGTCGGACGCAGGTTCGCGGCGCGGCTGGAGCGGCTGAGCCCGGCGGAGCTGCACACCCTCCAGGCGGTGTGGCACGCGGCGCAGGCGCGGGGGCTGCAGGCGTGGTACGCCCGGCAGGGCACTCCGGAGGCGGTGGATCCGCACTGGCCGCTGCGTCCGGACCTGCCGCAGGCCGCCTGAGCCGCGGGCGGCCTGACGGGAGCCGGAACTCCGGAATAGCCCCGGAACATGCGGAAGGCCGGTCCGTCATCAGACGGACCGGCCTGTCCCGGTGGGCGATACTGGGATCGAACCAGTGACCCCTTCGGTGTGAACGAAGTGCTCTCCCGCTGAGCTAATCGCCCGGGAACGCACTGAACAATACAAGAGCCCCGGGGCCGGATCAAACCGCTTACGGCGGAGCCGCCAGCCGGGCCCGCAGGCCGCGCCGCCCGGCCCGCATCATCAGCGCGTGGTTGAGCCGGAACAGCGGCCGGCCGGCGAGCGCGAACCGCCGCAGCGGGGCCGCCCGCACCTCGACCTCCTGCTCGTAGACCGCCCGCGTACGAACGGCTCCGGCCGCGCCCCGGGGGCGTACGGTCCACCGCGCCCAGCCCTCGATGTCCCCGCGCAGCGCCGCTTCGAGGACCCCGCGCCCGGGGTCGTGGAGCAGTTCGGTGAGGGTGACGCGGATCCCGTACGGGAGGACCGAGCGGATCAGGACGTCCCCGGTGCGCGCGTCGATCCGCTCGGTCCGGCGGATCTGGGGCCACCAGTCGGGGTAGCGGGTGGGGTCGGCGAGCAGGGAGTAGACGAGCGCGGGCGGGGCGTCGAGGTCCCACACGCTGCGGAAGCGGTAGTGCGTCCAGCGCTGCATGGCTCCAGTGTGGCCCGGCGGGCGCCGGTGCGGGGCGGTCTCCCGAGTAGGTACTCAGCGGTGATCTGAGTAGGCACGCCCATGTCCTGATGGCGTGACGGGCACCACACTCCGGCTATGGACTCCCCCCTGCCGCCGGCCCAGGAGCTGGCGCTCATCGACGGCGAGCTGGCTCAACTGGACACCCGGCGCGTGTACTTGCTGGCCCGTCGGGACTGGCTGCTGCGCGTCCTGGCCCAGTCGGTGCAGCAGGCGCACCCGCAGTTCCCGCCGTTCCCCCCGTCCGCGCCGGCCGGGGCCCCGAAGCCGAGCGCCCAGAACGTGCTGCTGGCGCTCGGCGCGGTGCTGCTCGCCGTCGCGGCACTGGCGTTCACCCTCGTCAGCTGGGGCTCTCTGGGCATCGGCGGGCGCTCCGCGGTGCTGGCGGTCGTGACGGCGGCGGCGCTCGCGGCGCCCGCCGCGCTGCTGCGGCGCGGGCTGCGGTCGACGGCCGAGGCGGTCGCGGGGGTGGGGCTGCTGCTGACGGTGCTGGACGCGTACGCGGTGCACGCGGTCGGGCTGCCGGACACCGACGGCGTCGCGTACGCGGCGTGGACGTCGGCCGTGCTGGCGGGAGTCTGGGCCGGGTACGGCGCGGCCCTGAGGGGGCTGCGGCTGCCTGCGCTCGCCGCGGTGGGCGCCGCGCAGCTGCCGTTGCCGCTGGCGGCGGCCGCGGCGGGGGCGGGCCCGCTGGGGGCCGGCGCGGCGCTGCTGGCGACGGCGGCGCTGGACGCGGGCCTGGCGGTGCTGGTGGCCCGCCGGGCGGTACGGGTGCCCGCGTGGGTGTGCTCGGGCTTCCTGGGCGGGGCGGCGCTGGCGGTGGGGCTGACGCTGTCCCTGGCGCGGGCCGGGGCGGCCGGTCCGGCGCTGCTGCTGGCGGCGGGGGGTGTGCTGGGCGTGGCGGTGGCCTGGCGCGAGCCTCGGGCTTCGGCGGCCGCCCTGGTGGGGGGTCTTGCGGCGGTGTCGGCGGCGGGGGCGCTGGTGCCGGCCGGGGCGGGTTCCGTGTGGTGGGCGGTGGCGGCGCGGGTGGCGGCGGCGCTGGCCCTGTCGGCGGCGGCGGTGCGGGCGGGGGCCGTCCCGGAGCCGGTGCGGCGGGGGCTGCTGCGGGCGGGCGCCGGGGTGGCCGCCGCGGGGGCGCTGGCGGGGCTGTCCGCGGTGGCGGTGGTGCTGGTGGCGCGGGCCGGGGTGCTGCGCGAGGTGTGGGCCGGGGCGACCCCGCACCCGGCGGGGCCCGGGGCCGCTCTGGCGGTGGCGCTGCTGCTCGCGGCGGGCGCGCTGTGGCTCCCGGGCGGGGTGCTGCCGCGGCCGGTGGCGGGGGCGTCGGCGGTGGTGTGCGGCTGGGCGGGGCTGTTCGTGGCGCCGCTGCTGCCGGGCCTGCCGGCCGGGGCGGTGTTCGCCGCGCAGCTCGCGGTGACGGCGGCGGCCGGAGTGGCGGCTTCGCGGGTTGGGGTGCGGCCCGGGGCGCGGGCCGTCGGGTGGGCCGCGGCGGGGTGCGCGGCCCTCGGGGCCCTGAACCTGTCCCTGGCCGCCCTGGACGGCCGTACGGCCACCTTCGCGGTCTTCGGGCTGCTGGGCGCGGGCTGCGCCCTGGGGGCGGCTCACAGGGCCGCGCCGGTGCCCGTGCGGGCGGGCTTCGCGGTGGGCGCCGTCGGGTACGCGGCGGCCCTGGTGGTGGCGCTGGGTGCGGTGGCGGGCCTGGGCTGGTCCTGGCGTGCGGTGGCGGTCTTGGCGCTCCCGGCCCTGGTGGCGGCCCTGGCGCCCCGGCTGGGCCCGGTCCGGGTCCCGGCCGAGGCGGCGGCGGCCGGGGCGCTGGCGGTGGCAGTGGCGCTCGCGGCGGGGGACGCGCCGGTGCTGGCGCTGGTGCTGGCGCTGGCCGGGGTGGTCTGCGCGGGGGCGGCCCTGCGCCCGGAGCGGCGGGCGGCGGCCCGGGCGGCGGGGGCCCTGTTCGTGGCGGCCGCGTGGGTGCGGCTGGCGGCGTCGGGGGTGGCGGTGCCGGAGGCGTACACGCTGCCGGTGTCGGTGCCCGCGCTGGCGGTGGGGCTGCTGCGCCGCCGGCGGGATCCGGGGGCCTCGTCCTGGTCCTCGTACGGGCCTGGGCTGGCGGTGACGCTGCTGCCGAGCCTGGTGGCCGCCTGGGGCGACGCGCACTGGCCGCGTCCGCTGCTGCTGGGCGCGGCGGCGCTGGCGGTGACCCTGGCGGGGGCGCACCGCCGGCTCCGGGCGCCGCTGCTGCTGGGCGGCGCGACGCTGGCGGCGGTGGCGCTGCACGAGCTGGCGCCGTACGTGGTGCAGGTGGCGGGCGTGCTGCCGCGCTGGCTGCCGCCGGCGCTCGCTGGCCTGCTGCTGCTGGTGACGGGGGCGACGTACGAGAAGCGGCTGCGGGACGCGCGCAGGCTGCGGGAGGCGTTCGGGCGGCTGCGCTGAGGCGGCGGCGCGGCCCGGGTACGACAGAGGCCCGGAGACTCTTCCGAGTCTCCGGGCCTCTGCTCCGGGTGGGCGATACTGGGTTCGAACCAGTGACCCCTTCGGTGTGAACGAAGTGCTCTCCCACTGAGCTAATCGCCCGGACGCACCGCAAACATTACCGCATGTCAGCGGTGCTCCGTGACCGCCCTCGGGCCGGCGCCGGACCGGTTCACTGGCCCTCGAGGTTCCACGGCAGGGTGAGGCCGTACTTCCACAGGTAGAAACCGATCAGCGCGGCCGCGATGGTGAGGCCGACGCTGGTGAGGATGACGTTGCGGCGCCGGACCTTCGGGTCGAGCGCCTTCTGCGCGGCTTCGGTGACCTTGCGCTTCGTCCAGCGCAGGACGAGGGACGCCCAGGCGAACTCGGTGGCCCAGATCGCGAGGCCGGCGAAGATCGCGACCCAGCCGGGGCCGGGCAGGACGAGCATGGCGACTCCCGCGCCGATGACGGCGAGGCCGACGATGAAGACGCCGACCTGCCAGCTCAGGTGCAGGCTGCGGTTGGCCTTGATGAAGGCGGGCGCCTTCGACTCGTGCGCCGGCTCTTCGGCGGCGGGCTCGCCGCTGGCGGATTCGTTGGTTCCACGGTCACTCCCCGTATTCATGACACCGAATCTACCGGAGCCGGAAGCACACGTGCATGCCGGTTCGGATCCGCCGTCCGAGGGACCCAGAGGTCCGCAAAACGGTCAGAGGGGTTTACAACGGCACCGTAGGTGGCATGTCGATTTCGCCGACGTGCGAATCCCCGAGCGCACACTGAGCGAAAGGCCCTGGCGCTTATGAACACCACGGTCAGCTGCGAGCTGCACCTGCGCCTCGTTGTGTCGAGCGAGTCCTCACTGCCTGTTCCCGCGGGCCTGCGGTATGACACGGCCGATCCCTACGCCGTGCACGCCACCTTCCACACCGGCGCCGAGGAAACGGTCGAATGGGTGTTCGCCCGCGACCTCCTCGCGGAGGGCCTCCACCGGCCCACCGGTACCGGCGACGTCCGCGTCTGGCCGTCCCGCAGCCACGGTCAGGGCGTCGTCTGCATCGCCCTGAGCTCACCGGAGGGAGAAGCGCTGCTCGAGGCACCCGCCCGAGCCCTCGAGTCGTTCCTCAAGCGGACGGACGCCGCGGTCCCACCCGGGACCGAACACCGGCACTTCGACCTCGACAAGGAGCTGTCGCACATCCTGGCCGAAAGCTGAGCCAGGCCCCCAGCCCCCCACCGTCCGACTCGGGGCGACGGTGCGGGACGGACAACCACATACGGCAGTGCCGGCGCTGTCCTCGCGGGAGCCACCCGCGGGGGCGGCGCCTGTGTGCTCGGGTACCTTTCCGGCGGTAGGCGCTATTGTCGGCCCCCAGCGGGCGGCAGCGGCCCGCCGCCGCAAGGCCCGGCCCCAGGGAGCGACCCCGTGCAGATCCCCCACGACACCCGTCGCGCGCTCGACGTCGTCGTCGCGCTGGTGAACACCGCGGCCGAGCCGGACCAGCCCGACCGGCTGTCCGACGTCGCGGCACTGCGCGGCTTCGTCGAGGAGTACGCGATCAGCGACGTCGGCGAGCTGGGCGCGCGCGACCTCGCCGGGGTCCGGACGGTGCGGGGCAAGTTCGCCCAGGTCTTCGCGGCACCGAACTCCCGTGCGGCAGCCGCACTGATCAACGAGCTGGTGGCCACGGCCGGCACCACCCCGCGGCTGACCGACCACGACGGCTACGACTGGCACGTCCACTACTTCGCGCCCGGCGCCTCGGTCGGCGACCATCTGGCGGCGGACGGCGGCATGGCGCTGGCCTTCATCGTGGTCTCCGGCGAGCGGGAGCGGCTGCACCGCTGCGAGGCCCCGGACTGCCGACGCGCCTTCGTGGACCTCTCCCGCAACCGCTCCCGCCGCTACTGCGACAGCCGGACCTGCGGGAACCGGCTGCACGTGGCCGCGTACCGGGCCCGCCGCAAGGAGGCGGACGTCCACCCGGAGGTCTCAGAGCAGATAGAGGTCGTGCAGGGCGGCCAGCAGCAGCAGGGTCCCGATCACCGCTAGGAAGATCATCAGCGGCGGCTGGGAGAGCGCGAAGAGACATCCGCGCCCTTCCGACACGTCGGAGGCCGTGGAGGGCGTGGAGGCTGTCGCGGCCTTGGCGACGGTCGTGGCCTGCGAGGCCTTGGATGCCAGAGTGGCGGCGGCCCGGGCGATGGGGGCCTCGGAGGAGGGAGCCTGCGGCTCACCCTGCGATGTGTCGAGCATGTCGGGCCGATGATCGCGCAGCCCGTACCGGCCACGCCCGCAACACGGCCATGAACACCCCGGCGGTTCACCGTCTCTCGTCAGTTCAGGTGGTTGCCCGCGGCTTCTCCCCCGCGCCCCGCCCCGCATCCGCTACGAGGACCCGGTCGGCCGTGTGTCGGTCGCGGGCCCGGCCGCCGGTGTGCGGCACGGTGGCCGTGGTGGGCGGCCGTCCGCACGCGACGGCCCCGGGCGCACGCGCGAGAGGCCCGCATGACCGACGAGGACACCTTCCCGACCAGCCGCCGGGCCCTCCTGCTGACCGCCGGGTCCGCCGGTATCGCCGCGCTGACCACGGCCTGCGCCCTGCCGGACGCCCCCGGCAGGGCCGCGCCCGCGCCGACGGGCGCCGCCGCTCCGGACTGCGTCCTGGCCCTGACGTCGGGTGCGGGCCCGAACTACACCGGCCGGGGCCGGACCCGCTCGGACGTCACGGAGGGCCGTGAGGGCGTCCCGCTGCGGCTGGAGCTCACCGTGGTCGGCGTCAAGGACGGCTGCCGGCCGCTGGCGGGCGCCGCCGTCGACATCTGGCAGGCCGACGCGGCGGGCGTGTACTCGGAGGGCAAGCAGACGCACCTGCGCGGGGTCCAGATCACCGACGCCTCCGGCCGCTGCGCCTTCCGGACGATCGTGCCGGGCTGGTACGCGGGGCTGGCGCCGCACATCCACTTCAAGGTCCGCCCCGACGGACGCTCCGAGACGACCTCGCAGTTCTTCCTGCCCGACGCCTTCCTGAGGGAGGTCTACGGACGGCAGCCGTACGCGCGCCGCGAGGCCCCCCGCGACCCCAACGCCCACGACGACCGCTACCGGGCCGCCGCCGGGAAGATGACCCTCTCCCCCACCCCCGACGGCGCCGGCTACCGCGCCGCCTTCACCGTGGGCGTCCGCTAGCGGCCGTTCGGATCCTGTGGGCTCCCGTCAGATGCCGTGCTTCTTGAGGATGGCCTCGATGTCGGAGAAGTCGTCCGCCGGGGCCGCCGTCCGGGCCGGACCGGCGTCCTGGCGCGCTCCCCCGCCCAGGGAGGGGGCGGAGGCGCCCGGGGCGACGGCCTTCCCGCCCGTGGCCCCCTCGGCGGCCTTCGGGGCCCTGCCGAGGCTCCGGCGCTCCGCCGCCCGGGTGGTCATCAAGAGCACCCAGGCCAGGCCCAGCAGGGCGAAGCCGATCCAGACGCCTGGCTTGAAGACGATCCCGGAAACCCACTGCACGACGCCGGTCAGCACCAGCCCCACGGGCACCAGCGAGTAGGCCGTGATCCTCGCGGCCGCGAGGAACCGCCTGCGGTACGCGGTCAGCGCGGCGATGCCCAGGCCCGCCGCGGACACCGCGGAACAAATGGTCTCGGCCAGCATGCGGTCCTCCGGCGGTCTGCGGTGGGCGGTCTGTCCCTTCCATCCTGCACCGGCCCCCGCCGCCGCGGCCACGCCCCCGGCCCCTTCCGCGTCGATCTCCGGGACATCTCCGGGTCGGGTCTCCTCCTCAGGGGTCCGGGAGGAGGTCTGGGAGACTGTCCGCATGACCGATTCCGTGATCCTCGAAGTCTGGTGCGAACTCCAGTGCCCGGACTGCCACAGCGCCCTGGACGACGTGCGCGCCCTGCGCGCCCGCTACGGCGACCGGCTGGACGTCCGGCTGCGGCACTTCCCGCTGGAGAAGCACAAGCACGCCTTCGCCGCCGCGCAGGCCGTCGAGGAGGCCGAGGAGCAGGGGCGGGGCTGGCCGTACGCGGAGGCCGTGCTGGCCCGCACCGCCGAGCTGGGCGAGCGCGGCGAGGCCGTACTGCTGGACGTGGCGCGTGAACTCGACCTGGACGTCGAGGAGTTCGACACCGCTCTGATCGACGGCCGGCACATCCTGATCGTCGACGCCGACCAGGCCGAGGGCAAGGCCATCGGCGTGACCGGCACCCCGACGTACGTGATCGGCGGCGAGCGCCTGGACGGCGGCAAGAGCCAGGAGGGCCTGCGCGCCCGCATCGAGGAGATCGCGGACCGGCTGCTCGCGGGCGGTACGGCCTAAGCTCCGTCGAGGGCCGCGGCCGCGCCGCGCGCGCGGCCCGCGAGCCAGGCGGCGATCCGCTGACTGAACTCGCGGTGGCCCCAGCGGCTGTCCCGGCCCGCGATCCACTCCAGGTCCCGCAGGACGTTCTCCGAGCGGTCCGGATGGGGCACCGCGATCACGTCGACGCCGGACTCGCCCGTCGAGCACAGGAGGTACACGCTGCCGTCGAGCGCCATCATGGCGAAACCCGGATGGCCCGCGTGCACGCCCAGGAACGCCGATCCCGCGCCCCGGCCCATGATGTCCCAGCGCTCCAGGAGCCTGACCCGGGTCCAGAGCGCCGGCGGCGGCGCGCCGTGGAAGCCCTCGTGCACGTGCCGCAGCGAGGCCCGGTGCGTCCTGGTGCCCTGGGGCAGCTGGACGAGGAATTCGCGCCGGTGGTCGAAGAGGCCCGAGGAGACGGCCAGGTCGTACCAGTCCTCGTTGAGCCGCTCGATGAGCCGGGGGGTGTCGTACCGGTGGGAGAAGCCCCCGGCGATGTCCTCGGCGCGGAATCCGCCCACGAACGGTATGACGCCGTCCGGCACCGCGTCCGGGATCACCTCGAGACCGGCCCGCCGCAGCGGCCGGTACACCTTGCGCTCGCGCTCCCTGGCCCCCATCGGGGCACAGCCTAGATCAGCTCCTTGGCGTAGTGGAGGTCCGTCGGCCGGTAGCCGAGGGACTCGTACAGGCGCAGGGCGGGGGTGTTGCCCGTGAACACGTGCAGTGCGAGCACCCGGTGGCCGGCGGCGATGGCCGTGCGCTCCGCGAGGAGCATCAGACCCCGGCCGTATCCGTGACCGCGGTGCTCCTCGGCGACGGCGACGTCGAAGACGTACGAGCCCTCCCCGGCCGCCGCCACCCAGACGTGGCCGACGGGGGTGCCGGCCGCCTCCAGGACGGCGAAGGAGACCCCCGGCGTGGCCGGTCCCTGCGGGAGCCGCGCGTCGTGGTCGGCCCGCGCCTTGGCCCGGGCGGCCTCCTGCGGCATCCCGCGGGCGGCCCAGCTCGCCGCGTAGTCGGCGCGGGCCCGTGCGTCCCAGGCCTCGTACTCGGCGCCGGTCATCGGGCGGCCGACGGTCCCTTCGGGAAGGGCGGGCGGGGCGGCGGGGAGCTCCTTGGCCATGTTCCGGCCCTGCTCGGTGTAGCCGAGGGCCGCGGCGAGCCGCAGCCCGCCCGGGGAGCCGGCCGGGACGGAGACCCGCACCCGCCGGCAGCCCCAGCCGCGGAGCACCTCCTCGGCGGCGAGCGCCGCGACGGTGGCGCGACCGCGGCGGCGGTCCGGCGCGTCGATGGCCAGGTCCCGGATCTCCCCCACCGTCGGCCCGAAGGGCGTGTCGGCGGCTATCAGCAGCGCCCCGACCCGCCTGCTGTTGACGCGGACCTCGTACGGGCGTGAGCGCGCGCCGGAGCCGCTCTGCTGAAGCGGCCCGCTCGGCCGCAGGGTGGTGGTCATCGTCGATTCCTACCCGCCCCGCGCCGCCGTGACCACTGGCCGTCCCTACGGGTCGATGTCGGAGGCGGCGCGCTCGTCGAAGACGCGCATGGCCTTGGCGGTGACGGGTCCCGGCGCGGCGGTCAGGAGGCGTCCGTCGACCCGGTGCACGGCCTGTACGTCGCGCAGGGTGGAGGTCAGGAAGACCTCCTCGGCGCGTTCCAGGACGTCGAAGGGCAGGTCGGTCTCCTTCGCGCCGGTCCATTCGACGGCCAGGGCGCGGGTGATGCCGGCCAGGCAGCCGGAGGCCACGGGCGGCGTGTGCAGTTCCCCGTCGAGGACGACGAAGACGTTGGATCCGGTGCCCTCGCAGAGCTGTCCGACGGTGTTCGCGAAGAGGGCCTCGGAGGCTCCCGCCCGGTTCGCCCGCGCCAGCGCGACCACGTTCTCCGCGTAGGAGGTGGTCTTGAGCCCGGTGAGCGGGGAGCGCTCGTTGCGGACCCACGGGACGGTGATCACCGCGGTGGTGTCGGGGCGGCGGGTGGTCTCGCCGACGGCGACGACGAGGGTGGGCCCGGTCTCACCGCGGTCGGACCCGAGCGGGGACAGGCCGCCCGTGTACGTGATCCGCAGCCGGCCGAGCGGCACGGGATTGGCCTCCAGTACGGCGGCGCAGGCGCGGCGCACCTCGTCGAGGTCGGGGTCCGGAAGGCCCAGGCCGCGCGCCGAGCGGGTCAGCCGCTCCAGGTGGCGGGTGAGGGCGAAGAGGGTCCCGTGCTGGGCCTTGAGCGTCTCGAAGACCCCGTCGCCCACGGTCAGCCCGTGGTCCAGTACGGAAACCTTCGCGTCATCGGCGTCGCGCAGCGTGCCGTCGAGCCAGATCCTCACCGTACGGTTCCTCCACTCAGGTCGTGCGTCTCGTGTGCGGCCGGCGGCTCCGTGCCGGGTATCGGCCCGCCCGAGGCCAGTGCGACCAGCCGGGCGGCCTTCAGCTCGGTCTCGTCCCACTCCCGTTCGGGGTCGGAGCCCCAGGTGATCCCGGCGCCGGTGCCGAAGCTCAGGCGGGGGCCGCCGGGTGCCTCGCGGTCGATCCAGAAGGTGCGGATGCCCACGGCGAGCGCGGCGGTGCCACGGTCCGCGTCCACCCAGCCGATGCCCCCACAGTAGGGGCCGCGGGGGGCGGTCTCCAGCTCTTCGATGATCCGCAGGGCGGAGGATTTGGGGGCGCCGGTGACGGAGCCGGGCGGGAAGGTGGCCGAGAGCAGCTCGGGCCAGCCGGCGCCCTCGGCGAGTTCGCCGCTGACGGTGGAGACGAGGTGGACCAGGCCGGGGTGCTCCTCCAGGACGCACAGCTCGGGGACGGTGACGGAGCCGGTGGAGCAGACGCGGCCGAGGTCGTTGCGTACCAGGTCCACGATCATCACGTTCTCGGCGTGGTCCTTGGGGAGCAGGTCGGCGGCGGTGCGGCCGGTTCCCTTGATGGGTCCGGACTCGACGTGGCGGCCGGCGCGGCTCAGGAAGAGCTCCGGGGAGGCGGTGGCGATCTCGACGCCGTGCGCCCTCAGCCGAATCGTTCCTGCGTAGGGCGCGGGATTGCCGCGCGCGAGCAGGGCGGTCAGGGCGTCCACATCGGCCGCGGCCGGGTCCGGCAGGGGCGCGGACATCACCCGGCAGAGATTGGCCTGGTAGACCTCCCCCGCCGCGATGTACTCGCGGATCCGGCGGACGCCCGCGACGTACGCGGAGCGGTCGAGGGAGGAGGACCACCGGTCGGCGGCCGGTCCGCGCCAGGCTCCGGGGACGGGCGCCGGTACGGGGTCGGGGCGTATGTCTCCGAAGCGTGCGCAGACCAGCCGGCCTTCGAAGTCTGCGGTCACCGCCCAGAACCCGGTGGAGTCGAGGGCGGAGGGGTCGCTGGTGACGTCTCGGAGGTCGGTCGCGAGGAGGCCGCCGAAGCGGGCCAGGGGAGGCAGGTCGTGCACGGCTGCGAGTCTATGACCGGTGGCGCGATGGCGCCGGTGAGGTGACCGACGGGTGACCTCCGGTGATCGGGTGGCAGCACGCTGCGGAAACGCGTTTTTGAGCTGGCCCCGGAATCCGCTAGAGTTCAACACGTCGCCAGGGAGCGAAGGGGGAGAACCCCGGAGCGAACACGGTGACACTGCGGACGTAGCTCAGTTGGTAGAGCACCACCTTGCCAAGGTGGATGTCGCGAGTTCGAGTCTCGTCGTCCGCTCTGAGTGGGGGATCTTCCCGAGAACCCCTGCGCACTCCGAGGTGGAGTGGCCGAGAGGCGAGGCAACGGCCTGCAAAGCCGTCTACACGGGTTCAAATCCCGTCTCCACCTCCACGGACGATTAGCTCAGCGGGAGAGCGCTTCCCTGACACGGAAGAGGTCACTGGTTCAATCCCAGTATCGTCCACTGGTCCGCAAGGACCTCGATCCGCGAGGATCCCCGCGCGATTAGCTCAGCGGGAGAGCGCTTCCCTGACACGGAAGAGGTCACTGGTTCAATCCCAGTATCGCGCACGCAGAACGTGAGCACTCGACTGACTGCACACCTCGTTCCACCTGTGGTTCCTTACCGCAGCCCGCGCGATTAGCTCAGCGGGAGAGCGCTTCCCTGACACGGAAGAGGTCACTGGTTCAATCCCAGTATCGCGCACCGCACCGGAAGCCCCGGCCGTCATGACGGTCGGGGCTTCCGCGTTCTCCGGGGCGCGGGCACGCGAAAAAGGGTGCTGCCCGTCCGACTCCCCAGTCGTACGGGCAGCACCCTTCACCTGCCGTCCGTCGCGCCCCCGTCCCCACGGGGTACGACGGGCCGATGCCCGGCCCGGACCGCTCTTCCGGACCCGGGGCGCCGCTCAGCGCCCCAGCATCACGCCCACGGACGACGCCTGCGCCGCCACCTGATCGAATCCCCCGAAGAGGAAGAGCAGGAGGGCGGCCAGGGGGAGCACCATGGCCGCGGCCACCAGCGGGTGGCGCGTACCGGACTCATGGCCGTTGAACGCGAATGCCTTGCGTCCCTGCCGTGCGATGTCCGCCATGGTCCTCTCCCTGTCGTTTGCAGCGGCGGGCTCGTGACCTCGGGGGACGAGTGCGCCGCCCGCCGCTTGTCTTCAACACTAGGCGGGAGCAAGGCTCCTGGCCTCATGCCCTCGTACCCATTGCCTGGCCTCCAGGAGGATGACGAGGCCGGCCCCCGCCTACTCCCCTGGGTGGAGATCCTTCCCCCGCGATGGGGGTCTTCCCGGAGGGGATGACCGGAGGGTAGTGACTTCGCTCACTTCCGTCACTCCCCGCACACGCGTGTCTTCGTACGGGGTGTTGACGGCCTCGCCCGCCCGGACGGGCCGATCCTCAGCGGGAAGAGCTCCTCGCGGGAGCGGCGCGGCCGTCAATCCCCTTGGCCCGAGGGCGGTTTGGGCCGGGGGGCCGGGGGCGGGCGGGCGAGCGGCCCGGGAGCTGTCACACCCTCAAGTGGCGTGCTCCGCACTGACAATCGAATCCTCCGGTGAGGGCGCGGCCTCTGAGCGCTCGTGCCGGATGGTCCGTAAGCTGTGCCAGATCAGCAGGACGACCGTCAGCGGGGTGGACATGGCGATGATGCGGCTCCGGCGCGAGGACCCGCGTGTCGTCGGCTCGTTCAGACTGCACCGGCGGCTCGGCGCCGGCGGCATGGGCGTGGTCTACCTGGGGTCGGACCGGCGCGGCCAGCGCGTCGCCCTCAAGGTGATCCGGCCGGATCTCGCCGAGGACCAGGAGTTCCGCTCCCGGTTCGCGCGCGAGGTGTCCGCCGCCCGGCGCATCCGCGGCGGCTGCACCGCGCGGCTGGTGGCCGCCGACCTGGAGGCCGAACGCCCCTGGTTCGCCACCCAGTACGTGCCCGGCCCCTCGCTGCACGACAAGGTCGCCGAGGAGGGGCCCCTGACGGCCGCGCAGATCGCCGCGATCGGCGCCGCGCTCTCCGAGGGGCTGGTCGCCGTGCACGAGGCGGGAGTGGTCCACCGGGACCTGAAGCCCTCCAACATCCTGCTCTCCCCCAAGGGCCCCCGGATCATCGACTTCGGCATCGCCTGGGCCACGGGGGCGAGCACCCTCACCCACGTGGGCACCGCCGTCGGCTCGCCCGGTTTCCTCGCACCGGAGCAGGTGCGAGGCGCCGCCGTCACCCCGGCCACCGACGTGTTCGCGCTCGGTGCCACCCTCGCCTACGCGGCCACCGCCGACTCGCCCTTCGGACACGGCAGTTCCGAGGTCATGCTGTACCGCGTGGTGCACGAGGAGCCGCATCTGGTCGGCGTCCCGGACGCCCTCGCGCCGCTGGTGCGGGCCTGCCTGGCCAAGGACCCCGAGGAACGGCCGACCACGCTCCAGCTGTCGATGCGGCTGAAGGAGATCGCCGCCCGCGAGGCGCAGGGCCTGGGCGACGGCCGCCCGCCGGCGCAGCGGGCCCGCGTCGAGCGGCCCGTGGCCCGGCCCGCCGAGCGCGGCCCGGACCAGGCGGACCGGAGCACGGAGCGCCGTACGGGGGGCTCCACTCCCGTCGCCAGAGCCCAGCGGCCCCAGGGCGGGCCCCGGTCGCGGCCGTCGTCCCCCCGCAACCCGGGGTCCACCGCCGGGCGCACCGGGGGCCGCACGGGGCCGCGTACGACCGGCGCGGGACGCCGCCCGTCGCGGCCGGACCCGAAGCTGCTGCGGCAGCGGCTGATCGTGTTCGTCGTGGTGACCCTGATCGTGGCGCTCGGCATCGCCCTCGCGCAGAAGCTCTGAAGGGGTGTCCCGCCTCGTCGGCGGGACACCCCTTCGGTCAGGGCCGGTGACTACGCGCGGCCGCTGCCGGCGACCGCGTAGAAGGCGACGGCCGCCGCCGCGCCCACGTTCAGCGAGTCCACTCCGTGCGCCATGGGGATGCGTACCCACTCGTCGGCGGCGACCAGCGCCTGCGTGGACAGCCCGTCGCCCTCCGCCCCCAGCATCAGCGCGACCCGCTCCAGGGTCTGCGGGGCGGCCACGTCGATCGGCGAGGCCTTCTCGTGCGGGGTGAGGGCGAGCAGCTTGAAACCCGCCTCCCGCACCGTGTCGAGGCTCTTGGGCCAGGCCTCCAGGCGGGCGTACGGGACGGAGAACACCGCGCCCATCGACACCTTCACCGAGCGCCGGTACAGCGGGTCCGCGCAGTCGGGCGACAGCAGCACCGCGTCCATGCCGAGGGCGGCGGCGCTGCGGAAGATGGCCCCGATGTTGGTGTGGTCGTTGACCGCCTCCATGACGGCCACCCGGCGGGCCGAGGCCAGCAGTTCCTGCGCCGTGGGCAGCGGCTTGCGCTGCATCGAGGCCAGGGCCCCGCGGTGCACGTGGTAGCCGGTGACCCGCTCGGCCAGGTCCGGGCTGACCGCGTAGACCGGGGCGGGCAGTTCGTCGATGACGTCGCGCATGACGTCGACCCACTTGGCCGACAGCAGCATCGAGCGCATCTCGTACCCGGCGTCCTTGGCCCGCCGGATGACCTTCTCGCCCTCGGCGATGAACAGACCCTCGGCGGGCTCGCGGCGGCGCCGCAGCTCGACGTCGGTCAGGCCCGTGTAGTCGCGCAGGCGCGGGTCTTCGGGGTCTTCGATGGTGATGAGATCAGCCACAGGGTGATACTGCCTTGTCCTGGGTGCGGTGCCAACGGCCTGTCAGGCGCCGGCGAGGGGTGCGTTGACGCGGACGACGTCACCGATCACGATGACGGCGGGCGGGCGGACCTCCTGCGCCTTGACGGTCTCGCCGACCGTGGCGAGGGTGGCGTCCACCCGGCGCTGGGTGGCGGTGGTGCCCTCCTGGACGACCGCGACGGGGGTGTCGGCGGAACGGCCGTGGCGGACCAGCGCGTCGGCGATCAGGCCGATCTTGTCGACGCCCATGAGGACGACGATGGTGCCGGTGAGCTTGGCGAGGGCCGCCCAGTCGACGAGGGAACGCGGGTCGTCGGGACCGACGTGACCGCTGACCACCGTGAACTCGTGCGCCACCCCGCGGTGGGTGACGGGGATGCCGGCGGCGCTCGGAACCGAGATGGAGCTGGAGATGCCCGGCACGACGGTGCAGGGGATGCCGTGCTCGGCGAGGGCCTGGAGCTCCTCCATGCCGCGGCCGAAGACGTACGGGTCCCCGCCCTTGAGCCGGACCACGGCCTTGCCGGCCTTGGCGTGCTCGATCAGGGCGTTGTTGATGGCCTCCTGGGCCATGAAACGGCCGTACGGGATCTTCGCGGCGTCGATGACCTCGACGTGCGGCGGCAGCTCGTCGAGCAGGTCGCGGGGGCCCAGCCGGTCGGCGATGACCACGTCCGCCTCGGCGAGCAGGCGGCGGCCGCGCACGGTGATCAGGTCCGGGTCACCTGGCCCGCCGCCGACGAGGGAGACACCGGGGACGCGGGGGCGGGCGGCGGTGAGGGAGCCGTCGCGCAGCCCCTCGACGACCGCGTCGCGCACGGCGGCGGAGCGGCGGGGGTCGTTGCCGCTGAGCACGGCGACGGTGACGCCCTCCACACGGCCGGTGGCCGGGGTCCAGGCGGTGGCCGCGTCGGCGTCGTCGGCGCGCACGCACCAGACGCGGCGGCTCTCGGCCTCGGCGGAAGCCGCGTCGTTGGCCTCCCGGTCCCGGGTCGCGATGAGCGCGTACCAGGCACCGTCGAGGTCGCCGTCCTGGTAGCGGCGGCGCTCCCAGCGGATCTCGCCGGTCTCCGCCATCGCGTCCACGGAGGGCGTCGCGGAGGGGGACACGAGCAGCACGTCGGCCCCGGCCGCGATCAGCGCGGGCAGTCGGCGCTGGGCGACCTGCCCGCCGCCGATGACGACGACGCGGCGCCCTGCCAGACGGAGTCCTACGGGGTAGGCGGGGTATGCCGGGTTTGCCATGGCGGTTGCGGCTCCTGATGCGGCGGGGTGGGGTCTGCGGGGCCGCTGCTGCGCTGGAGCGGCTGGGCGGGCACGCGGTGCGGGGCGCCCGTCCGGGACCACGATACGACCCATCGGCGCTGGTGGTACCTGCGGGGGCGAAGTTCGGGCGGGCATCGGGGGGTCTCCCGCCGGGGGTGCGGAGCCGGGACGACGGGGGTCCGGCCGGGGGGGGTCGGGAGGGTCCGGGGGGCTCCCGTCAGTCCCATCGTCCTTCCGGGGCGTGCCGGTCCCTCAAGGGCGCTCACTTCGTTCGCGTCGCTTCGCGATGGCCTTCGGCCACCCTTGACCGACCGACCCGCCCCGGAAAGCCGAAAGACTGCCGGGAACCCCCCGAAGGAACGGCCACGGGGCAGGAATGGAGGGGCGGGTCCCTCAGTGATGAGGCGAGGGGCCGGGCCAGGGCCGTGTCCCGCATTCGGGCCCGTGCGCTGCCAGGCCAGGCCTGGGGTTCGGCTACCCGCACCACATGACGATCACAGCCCCATCCGGGAGCGGTGGGCGCGTCAGATCGCCACACGCTTCTGCCGGGACGCGTCTGCGGCCCGTCTGTGATGATCGCGAGCCGCAAGCGCAATCGACTGCCCCTTTTGCCCATGTTAATAAGGCGCGGGCGAGGCGTGAAGGGTCTCTGTCGGAGTCTGCGGTTGAAGAAGGCACCCCCAGACTCCGACAGGCGAGCGAGAGGCCCGCGAGATGCCTCCGGACGGCCCGTTTCCCCCTCGAAGCCCCCCTCCCGCTCCCGTCGAACACCTCTCAGCCCCCAGACGGCCACCAGCCGCCGAGAAATGAGGAGCACGTAGCGATCTGACGCGCCCACCCGTCCCGGATGCTGCCCTGGTCAGCGTGTGGTGCGGGTATCAGCCCCGGACGGCCGCCGGACGCCAAGCCGGGAGGAGCTCGTAGCGATCTGGCGTGTAGGTGTGGACCGCCGGGGTCCTTGGGGGGCCGTATGCCCGGCAGGGTGTGGCCCGGCCCCTCGCCTCATCACTGAGGGACCCGCTCTCCTCCTCCTGCCCCGTGACCGTTCCTTCGGGGGCTTCCCGGCAGTCTTTCGGCTTTCCGGGGCGGGTCGGGCTGTCAAGGGTGGCCGAAGGCCATCGCGAAGCGACGCGAACGAAGTGAGCGCCCTTGAGGGACCGGCACGAACCGGAAGGACGATGGGACTGACGGGAACCCCCGGACCCTCCCTGAGACGGGCCCGTCGGCACCCCGCCCTCCGCAGCTCCCGCCCGCCCCCACGAACGCCCCGGGGCCGGACACCCTTGGTGTCCGGCCCCGTTCAGTTGTGGCGCGCGCCTGCCGCCGCCCCTACTTCTCCGTCACGCCCGCCGCGTCGAAGGTGGCGACCTCGTGCATCGCGCGGGCCGCGCTCTGGACCAGCGGGAGCGCCAGGAGGGCGCCGGTGCCTTCGCCGAGGCGGAGGTCCAGGTCGACCAGGGGGCGCAGGCCGAGCTTGTTGAGGGCGGCCACGTGGCCCGGTTCCGCGCTGCGGTGGCCCGCGATGCAGGCCGACAGGGCTTCGGGGGCGATGGCGCGGGCCACCAGGGCGGCCGCGCCCGCGCTCACGCCGTCCAGGATCACCGGCGTGCGCAGCGAGGCTCCGCCGAGGAGGAGGCCGACGATCGCCGCGTGCTCCAGGCCGCCGATGGCCGCCAGGACGCCGATCGGGTCGTTCGGGTCGGGCTGGTGGAGCTCCAGGGCGCGGCGTACGACGTCGACCTTCCGGGCGTGCGTCTCGTCGTTGATGCCCGTGCCCCGGCCGGTGACCTCGGAGGGGTCCACACCCGTGTAGACGGAGATCAGGGCCGCCGAGACCGTCGTGTTGGCGATGCCCATCTCGCCCGTGAGGAGCGCCTTGTTGCCCGCCGCGACCAGGTCCCTGGCCGTCTCGATGCCGACCTCGATGGCCGCGACGGCCTCCTCGCGGCTCATCGCGGGGCCGACGGACAGGTCGGCCGTGCCGGGGCGGACCTTGCGCGGCAGGAGGCCGGGGGTGGCGGGGAGGTCTCCGGCCACGCCGACGTCGATGACGCAGACCTCGGCGCCGACCTGGTTGGCGAAGGCGTTGCAGACGGCCCCGCCGCCCAGGAAGTTGGCCACCATCTGCGTGGTGACCTCCTGGGGCCAGGGGGTGACGCCCTGGGCGTGGACACCGTGGTCACCGGCGAAGATCGCGACGGCGGCCGGCTCCGGGATCGGCGGCGGGCAGACCCGGGAGAGCCCGGACAGCTGCGCGGAGATGATCTCCAGCATGCCCAGGGCCCCGGCGGGCTTGGTCATGCGCTTCTGCCGCTCCCACGCCTCGCCGAGCGCCTTCGCGTCGAGCGGGCGGATGCTGGCGACGGTCTCGGAGAGCAGGTCGTGCGGGGCCTCGCCGGGCAGCGCGCGGCGGCCGTACGTCTCCTCGTGCACGACCCACGCCAGCGGACGGCGCTGGGACCAGCCCGCCTGCATCAGCTCCGGCTCCTCCGGGAACTCGTCCACGTAGCCGACGCACAGGTACGCGACAACCTCCAGGTGCTCGGGCAGCCCGAGGGCGCGGACCATCTCGCGCTCGTCGAAGAAGCTGACCCAGCCGACGCCGAGGCCCTCGGCGCGCGCGGCGAGCCAGAGGTTCTCGACCGCGAGGGCGGAGGAGTACGGGGCCATCTGCGGCTGGGTGTGCCGGCCGAGGGTGTGGCGGCCGCCGCGGGTGGGGTCGGCGGTGACGACGATGTTCACCGGGGTGTCGAGGATGGCCTCGATCTTGAGTTCCTTGAACTGCTTGGCCCGGCCCTTGGGGAGCGACTTGGCGTAGGCCTCCCGCTGCGTCTGGGCGAGCTCGTGCATCGTCCGGCGGGTCTCGGCGGAGCGGATGACGACGAAGTCCCACGGCTGCGAGTGGCCGACGCTGGGCGCGGTGTGGGCGGCCTCCAGGACGCGCAGCAGCACCTCGTGCGGGATGGGGTCGGTGCGGAAGCCCTTGCGGATGTCGCGGCGCTCGCGCATCACGCGCAGGACGGCCTCGCGCTCCGCGTCGGCGTACGCGGGGGCCGGTTCGCCGACGGCCGGCTCCGCCGGTGCGGCTCCGGTGTCGCCGGGGGCGGGCTCGGCGGGGCCCTCGGGGGCCGGCTCGGCGGCTTCCACGGCTTCGGCGGGCTCGGCGGGCGGTACGGCGGCCTCCACCGGCTCGGGCTGCGCCTCGACCGGCTCGGCGGTCTCGGCGGCGGGCTCCGGCGCGGCGGGGACGGGGGGCTCGGCGGGGGCTTCGGCCTGGACCGGCGCTTCCGCGGGGGCCGGCTCGACGGCCTCGGCCGGACCCTGCGGCTCGGCGGGGACGGCGGGCGCGGCGGCGGGTTCCCCGGCAGGCGCGGCGGTCTGCGCCGCCTCGGCGGTCTCCGGTGCCCCGAGGGCGGCTTCGGCGGCGGCCGGGACGGCCTCGGGGGCCGCAGGCGCGGCTTCGGCGGGAGTCCCGGGCGCGGGAACGACCGCCTCGACGGCCTCGGCGGCCGCGGGAACCTCGGGGGCCGTCTCGGGGGCGGTCTCGGGTGCGGCCTCGGCGACGGGAGCGGCCTCGGGCGACGGCTCGGCGACGGGAGCCGCGGCAGGCGGGGCCACGGCGGGCTCGGCAACGGCCACGGGCTCGGCGACAGCGGCCGACTCGGCAACGACGGCGGGCTCGGCGACGGCCGGCTCCGCAACGGCGGGCTCCCCGACGACCGCCTCCGCAAGGGCCGGCTCCGCGACGGCCGGCTCCACAGCGACGGGCTCGGCGGCGGCCACGGGCTCGGCCGTCCACGGGGTCCCCGCCTGCGGCGGGACGTCCCCGGGCTGGGGCGCGGCACCCGGCAGGTCCTGGTACTCGGCCTCGGCGGGCACGGCGGCGGCCGCGGCGCCCTGCACTGCCTCGGCGGCCGGAGCCGCGACGGCCTCGGCACCCTGAGCGGCGGCCTCGGCGTCGACGGCCTGCGCGGCGGCCGCGGCGGCCTGTGCGGCGGCGGCAGCAGCCACCTCGGGGTTCAGCACCACGACCGGCTCCGGCGCGACGGTCGCGGCCTCCACCGGCTCCGCCGCGACCGGCTCCGCCTCGGCCGGCTGCGCCGGCACGGCGGGGGCGGCCTGCGGCTGCTGCGCCTGGGGCGCGGCGGGCGGTACCGGTGCGGCGGCCGGGCCCCGGTCCGCGAGGGAGCGTACGACTCCGCCGGTGGCGTCGGGCATGGGCGGGCCCATGTGCAGCGGACGGCGCGGCGGCATCACGGGAGCGGCGGGCGGCGCCTGGGCGGCCGGTCCGGCCTGCGGGACGACGAGGCCGCCGAGGTCGAGGGAGCCGGAGTCGCGGCCACCGGTCCCGTGCGCGCCCGCGCTGTAGGCGGCGGGATCGGCGAAGGGGGTGGGGTAGCCGGCCTCGGGGAAGCCGGGCGCGTGCTGTGCGGCGGCGGGGAAGGCCTCGGGGTAGCCCTGGTCGGGGAAGCCGAGGTGGCCGGGCTCGGGGTAGCCGGCGGCGGGGGCCTGCGGGTACTCCGTGTAGACGGGCTCCTGGTAGTCGCCGGGGAAGGCCGGCACCGGCGGGACCACCTGGGGGTCGCTCCAGGCGCCCTGCCCGTGCCCGCTCGGCATCAGGAGCAGTTCCTCGTCCTCGGCCTCGGCCGGGTCGTCCACGAGGTCCTGGAAGGCGTACCCGGCGGGGGCCTGCGGCGGCATCGGGGGCAGGGGCGGGACCGGTGCGGGAATGCCCTGCTGATCCACCATGCCCGTGTTGTCCGGGTGACCCTCGCCCGGAACCTGGCCGGTGTCAGTCATGCGTACCCCTCGCCCATCGGTGTTGCCTCTTCGATCGCCCGGTCGCCCACAGGGCCCGCCGTGCGGACTTTGCCGTGCGGGTCGTCGCGCGGTGCGACGCCTGGCGTGCGCACCCACAACAACTCCTGAGCATTGTCGCGCTCGTCGGCCGCCGTGTCGGCCAGAAACCGGCACGGTCCGCTGTGGACTGCGCCACGTCGCGCGTCCGCCTGGCGGTACGACGATCGGCCAGCCTACCCCGGGCTCCGCGTCAGCGGTTCACGGGGCGTTCGGCTGCCAGCAGGAACACCACGGAACGCTCCTGTTCCGCCCAGGTCCGGGGGTCGAGGGCCACGGACTGGAGCAGCGCGCACTCGACGGCGTACCCGTGTTCGGTGAGGGTGCGCCCGATGGCCTCGGCCTCGTCGCGCGTGGAGGCGTGGCTGACGATCCGTTCGGGACGCCGTTCGGCGACGGCGGCGACGACCGCGGGCCCGCCGCCGCCGACGCGGACCACGTCGGGTTCGGGCAGGCTCTCCAGTACGTGCGGGGCGCGGCCCGGGACGACCTGGATCTGGACACCGCGCGTGCGGGCGGCGGCGGTTACGCGTTCGCAGGCGCGGGGGTCGGCGTCGACGGCGATGACGGCGGCGCCGTGGGCCGCGGCGTCCACGGCGAGGGCTCCGGAGCCGGCTCCGATGTCCCAGACGAGGTCTCCGGTGCGGGGGCCGAGCCGGGCGAGCTGGGCGGCGCGCAGCTGTGCGGACTCCCCCTCCCCCGGCCGGTGTCCGTCGGCGGCGGGCCGCGGGCGGGCCCAGCCGCGTACGGGGGCGGGGCCGGGGCTCTGGCCGAGCAGCCAGCCTGGGTCGGCGGCGGCGGGGGCGGGCCCGGCGCCGCCGATGACGATGACGACGTTGGGGTCGCGCCAGCTGTGGTCGGCGGCGGCGTCGGAGGTGAGGACGGTGACGCGTTCGCGGTCGGTGCCCAGTTCCTCGCAGATGACGAAGGTGCGGTGGACGCCTTCGAGCAGCAGGGCGAGTTCGGCGGGGCCGGCTCCGGGCGAGGTGAGTACGGCGACCTTGGTGTGGGCGCGGCAGACGTTGACGGCGCGGCGCAGGGTGCGGGGGTGGGCGACGACGACCTGGGCGTCGTCCCAGGGCATCCCGGCGCGGGCGAAGGCGGCGGCGACGGCGGAGACGGCGGGGACGACCTCGACCTCGAGGCCGTGTTCCGGGGCGCGCAGGGTGCGTACGACGCCGAAGAAGCCGGGATCGCCGTCGGCGAGGACGACGGCGGTGCCGCGGTGGCCGGCGATGCGGCGGGCGGCGAGGCCCAGGCTGCCGAGGCGGATGCGTTCCGCGCCGGGCGGGACTTCGGGGAGCGCGAGGTGGTGGGCGGCTCCGGCCACGAGGGTGGCGGCGGAGAGCGCGGAGCGGGCGGCCGCGGTCAGGGGGGAGCCGTCCCAGCCGATCACCGTGACCCGGTCGGCCATCGTCGTCGGTCTCCTGGGGTGGGGGTGGGGGAAGCCTCTTCGGCGTTCTCGTCGGCGTCTTCGGTGTGCTCGCCGGCGTCTTCGGCGTTCTCGTCGGCGTCGTCGCCTCGTCAGGGGGTCACGGTGAGACTACCTGGTCATCGGGTCAGTGCCGGTCGGCGCCGACGGCGTAGCCGTGTGCGTCGGCGCGCCGGCGCAGGGGGTATCCGTCGTCGTGGCCGGGGCGTCCGGCGGGGCCGGGGCGGGCGTGCCGGCTCTCGTACACGTCGTATTCGTCGGCGTCGTCGAGGTCTTCGGGGACCAGGCTCCAGACGATGAGGTCGGTGCGGGTCCCGGTCCAGCTGCCGTCGGCCGCCTGGGTCCGCACTATCCATGCGTTGCGCAGGACGCCTTCGCTGATGCAACCGATCTTCTGGGCGACCTGCTGGGAGGCGGTGTTGTCGGCGGCGGTGCGCAGTTCGAGTCTCTCGAAGCGCTGGTCGCGCAGGAGCCACTGGGCGACTGCGAGCACGGACTCGCTGGCGTAGCCCTCGCCGCGGGCCCAGGGGGCGGTGACGTAGCCCACCTCGGTGGTGCGGGTGCGCCAGTTGGTGTTCTGGAGGTGGACGATGCCCACGAGGCGCTGGGTGAGGAACTCGGTGACGGCGAAGACGATGCCGCGGCCCTCGGTGCGCTCGGCGTGGGAGAGCACGGTGGCCCAGGCGTGGGCGTCGGCGTGGGTGTAGGGGTGCGGGACCGAGGTCCAGGCGGTGATCTGCTCGTCGTTCATCATCTCGGCGAGCGCGGTGACGTCCTCCTCCTCGAAGGGGCGCAGCACCAGCCGGTCCGTGCTGATGGTGACGTCCGGGAAGGTGGTAGTCATGCGCAGCTCCATGCCTGGGACCGTGGGGCGGGACCGTTCGTACGGGACCGTTTGTGCGGGTCGTAGGCCACAGCATGCAGCATCGGCCCGGGGATGTGCAGGGCCGGGCCGCCCGGAGGCGGGCATCCTCCGGGCGGCCCGGGCAGCCCGCGGCCCCGCGCGCCCGAAGGGGTGCGCGGGGCCGGGAATCCGGCGTCCGCCAGGGGGACTTGGGCCGGACGGTCCTGGGTCAGGCGGCCGGGGAGCCGAAGGCCGGGGTGACCGAGCCCTGGTACTTCTCCTCGATGAACTTCTTGACCTCGTCGGAGTTCAGGAGCTTGGCGAGCTTCTGGATGCGCGGGTCGTTCTGGTTGCCTTCCTTGACCGCCAGGAAGTTGGCGTACGGGTTGCCGTCGGCCTTCTCGAGGACCAGGGCGTCCTTGGCGGGCGCGAGCTTGGCCTCGAGGGCGTAGTTGCCGTTGATGACGGCGGCGTCGACGTCGTTCAGGGCGCGGGGGACCGTGGCGGCCTCCAGCTCCTTGAACTCCAGGCCCTTCTTGTCGGTGATGTCGGACAGCTTGGCGCTGGTGCCGACCCCGTCCTTGAGGGTGATCAGCTTGTTCGCGGCGAGCAGCTGGAGCGCGCGGCCCTCGTTGGTGGTGTCGTTGGGGACGGCGATGGTCTGGCCGGGCTTGATGTCCGAGAGGGCCTTGACCTTCTTGGAGTAGAGGCCGAGGGGTTCCAGGTGCACGTTCACGACGGGCACGATGTGCGTGCCGTTCTTCTTGTTGAAGTCGTCGAGGTACGGCTTGTGCTGGAAGTAGTTGCCGTCGACCTGGCCCTGCTCGGTGGCGGTGTTGGGCAGGACGTAGTCCGTGAACTCCTTCACCTCGAGCTTGAGGCCGTCCTTGGCCGCGAGCTTGTCCTTGACGAAGTTCAGGATGTCGGCGTGCGGGCTCGGGGAGGCCGCGATGACCAGCGGCTTGCTCTCGTCGACCTTGCCGCCGTCGGTCTTGGCGGCGGTGGACGGGTCCGAGGAGCTGCCGCAGGCGGTGAGGCCCAGGGCGAGCGCCGCGGAGGCGGCGGCGATGGCGGTGAGCTTGGTGTTCTTACGCACGAAGAGTGCCTTTCTTGCTTTTCGCGGGTGTACGCGGGGTGGTGGCCCAAGCACGACAAGTGCGGGCTCTGCGGTGGGGAGGTTCTGGTTGGTGCTTCAGGCTGTCCGGCCGCGGTGCGCGAGGACGCGTACCACGCCGTCGCCGATCAGCTGGATCACCGTGACGAGGGCGATCAGGACGGCCACGGTGGCGAACATGAAGCCGGTCTCGAAGCGCTGGAAGCCGTAGGTGATGGCCTTGGAGCCGAGTCCTTCGCCGCCGACGGCGCCGGCCATGGCGGAGTAGCCGACGAGGGTGATCACGGTGGTGGTGACACCGGCGACCAGGGAGGGCAGGGCCTGCGGGAGCAGGACCTTGCCGATGAGGGTCGGGATGCCGCCGCCCATGGACTCGACGGCCTCGATCAGGCCGTGGTCCACCTCGCGGACGGCCGTCTCGACGAGCCGGGCGAAGAAGGGGACGGCGCCGATGGCCAGCGGGACGATCATGGCGGTGGGGCCGATGAAGGTGCCGACGACGGCGGTGGTGACCGGGATCAGGAAGATCAGCAGGATGATGAACGGCAGCGAGCGGCCTATGTTCACGATCACGCCGAGGACCTTGTTGAGCGGCCGGTTCTGCAGGAGGCCGCCCCGGTCGGTGAGGACGAGGAGGATGCCGATGGGCAGTCCGCCGAGGACGGTCACCAGGGTGGACCACAGCACCATGTAGAGGGTGTCGTAGGTGCCCTGGGTGAGCAGGGGCTGCATCTCGGACCAGGTCACTTGGCACCATCCTTGACCAGTGCGGCGATCTCGGAGTCGAGGTCGGAGTCGTCGTCGACGAGGTCGACCTGGAGGCCCTGCTCGCGCAGGAATCCGACGGGCACGACGTTGTCCTCGTAGCGGCCGGGCAGTTCGATGCGCATGCGGCCGATCTGGCGGCCGGCGACGGTGTCCATGGCGGCGCCGAGGATCGAGATGTCGATGTTGTACGTGCGGGAGAGCTGGGAGATGACCGGCTGGGTCGCGGCATCGCCGTGGAAGGTGACGTCGACGACGGTGCGGTCGGGGCCGGTGGCGGCTCCGCTGACCGGGAAGAGTTCGCCGGCGAGCTCGGAGCCGGGGGTGGCGAGCAGTTCGGCGACGGTGCCGGACTCGATGATCCGGCCCCGCTTCATGAGCGCGGCGGAGTCGCAGACGGCCTTGACCACGTCCATCTCGTGGGTGATGAGCAGGACGGTCAGGCCGAGCTGGCGGTTGAGGTCGCGCAGCAGCTGGAGGATGGAGCGGGTGGTCTCGGGGTCGAGGGCGCTGGTGGCCTCGTCGGAGAGGAGCACCTTGGGGTCGCCGGCCAGGGCGCGGGCGATGCCGACGCGCTGCTTCTGGCCGCCGGAGAGCTGGCTGGGGTAGGCCTTGGCCTTGTCGGCGAGGCCGACGAGGTCGAGGAGTTCCAGGGCCTTGCGGGAGCGTTCGCGGCCGGAGACGCCGAGGATCTCCAGGGGCAGCTCGATGTTGGCCTGGACGGTGCGCGACGACAGCAGGTTGAAGTGCTGGAAGACCATGCCGATGCGGCTGCGGGCCTCGCGGAGCTCCTTGCCGGCGCGGCGGCCGCGGCCGGCGAGGGCGGTGAGCTCCACGCCGTCCACGGTCACGGTGCCGCTGGTGGGACGCTCCAGGAGGTTCACGCAGCGGATGAGGGAGGACTTGCCGGCGCCGCTCTGGCCGATGACTCCGTAGACCTCGCCCTCGCGGACGTGCAGGTCGACGCCGTCCAGGGCGGTGACCTCGCGGCCACGGGACTGGTAGACCTTCGTGAGGCCCGATGTGGTGATCACTGGATTTCCGTCGCTGTCGAGTGCACGGGGTGCGGGTGCCGTGCACGGGGCAAACATCTGGGGACGCGATACGGGTCTAACCGTCACAAAACGATGGTGTCGACGCGTGCGCGGGGCAGGAGCGGTCCGTACCGGGGGTCAGTCGGAGGTGTCGTCCGACCGGGGTGGCGGAGTTGCTCGGCCGGTCTCGCTTCGGGGCGCGAGACTGCGTGAAGGGGCCCTCAGAAGGCGCACATTCGACACATACAACGAGCACCGGGCGTCATCGTCGCCTCGGTCGCAAGGGTGCGGCTGCTCGTCGTGGTCATGCGCCCCAGTAAAGCAGACACGTCGACTCACCGATCAATGCTGTCCGGATAGCGGACGGAATCGGGCCGCATCGCGGACGCGGTGGGGCTCCTCCGCCCCTCCGTCCCGAGCCCGGCACGGGGTCCGCCCGCCCAGTGCTGACACGGCCGGGAGGCCCCTGACCGCCGCGTCCGCCCCGAGCTCGAGGACGGGGCGCGCTGTGGCCAAGGCCACGGTCCGCCTTCCGGCCGGGCGGCCGGCCGCATCCCCGCGGGGGCCTCCGGGACCGGGCGGCGGGCGGCCCGCTCCGGCACGCGGCGGCACGCCTTCCGGCCGGGCGCGCCCCGAGGGGCGGGCACATCGGGCCTCCGGGCCCGTAATACCCTCGCTGCATGCTCGTCGCCCTGACGGTCGCCATCGGTGCGGCCGCCCTCGCCCTCGCCGCCTGGTGCGGCCACGCCGCATGGCGGGACCAGCCGACCAAGGACTGGCACTTCATCGGCATGGCCGTGGTGACCGTGCTGGTCCTCGCCCAGCTGGTGATCGGCCTGGTCCAGCTGGGCCGGGGCGAGGAGCCCGCACAGGGGACGGTGATCTTCGTGGCCTACCTGCTGGGCGCCTTCGCGGCGGTCCCGGCGGCCGGGATGCTCTCGCTGACCGAGCGCACCAAGTGGGGCTCGGTGACGGTGGCCGCGGGCGCGGTCGTCCTCGCCGTGCTGGAAGTACGCCTCTACGACATCTGGGGATCCGCCGGTGCCTGACACGACGACCGCCCCGCCCGCCGGGCGCAAGCGACTGGTCTCCGGTCCGGGGCTGCTGCTGGTGTGGCTCTACGGGGTGATGGTGGTCGGCGCGGTCTCGCGCTCGGCCTACCAGATCTCCACCGAGTTCGACCGGGCGCCGCTGCCGTACTCGCTGTCGGCGGCGGCGGCCCTGGCCTACGCCTTCATCACGTACTCCCTGGTGCGCGGCGGGGAGAGGGCCCGCAGGGCGGCGCTGGTGTGCTGCGGCGCCGAACTCGCCGGTGTGCTGGCCGTGGGGGCCTGGACCCTGTGGCGGCCCGAGGCCTTCCCCGACGCGACCGTCTGGTCGGACTTCGGCATGGGCTACCTCTTCATCCCGGTGATCCTGCCGGTCACCGGGATGCTCTGGCTCCGGTCCAGGCGCTGAGGCCGCGGACCCGGTCCACGACCGGGCCCGCGACACGCGGTGCGGCTACGCGCTGACGGCGTAGTCGGTGTCCTTGGCGTCCTTCTCCAGGATCACCAGGTGCACGCCGTCGGAGGCGGTGCGGTTGCCGACCTGGGCGTAGCCGGCCTTGCGGTAGAGCCGCAGGTTCGACTCGCTCTTGTGGCCCGTGTACAGGCGGAAGCGGGTCGTGCCGCCGCGGCCGGCGAGGGCCTCCTCGACCCCGCGCAGCAGTCGCGCGCCGAGGCCGTGGCCCTGGAGGCGGGGGTGCACGCACAGCTTGGCGATGCTGGCCGTGCCGTCTTCGCCGACGCTGCCGCGCACCGCGCCCACCACTTCGTCGCCGAGCCGGGCCACCAGGACGGTGTCCTCGGCGAGCTCCGCCTTCAGGGAGTCCAGGGACTGGGTGAGGGGCTGGATGAGGTAGTTGCCGTACAGCTCGGCCTCCCGCTGGAACGCCAGGTACTGCAGCTTGAAGATCTGCTCGGCGTCTTCGGCGGCCGCCGCCGAAATGGTCACACTCATGCCCATGTGCGCATGCCTCCCGCTCACCTGGTGGCTCTCCGGTCTACCGCTCCTTTCCCCATGGGTCAGGAGCCGCAACCTCGACAGCCAGCATTCTGCGCAGACATCCCAGGCAACGGGAACGTACCGGTCCCAAACTTCCTTGTGAGATACCCAACTCTCCTGCGATTTCACGGTAAGTCAGGTCTCTGGGCGACAGAAGTGCCGCCATCAGTTCCGGACAGCGTCCCGGCAATCGGGCGACCGCCGATCGGAGGGCCCGGTTCGCCTCGCCGTGCAGCAGGGCGTCCTCCGGCTCGCCGGCGGCGTCCGCGGGCGTGCCGCCGTACGGGACCTCGCGCCGGGCCCTCCGCCGTGCGTGCCGGGCCTCGGCGCGCACCGCCCGCCGCAGCCAGCGGGCGCGGCCTGTGGGGTCGGGTGCGCGCGGGCCTCGCTCCAGCAGCCGCACCCAGACGGCTTGTTCGAGGTCGGCGGCCTCCACTCCGGCGGCCGGGGCCTCGGCGGCCGCCTCCGCCGAGAGCAGCGGGCCCAGTTCCTCGAGCAGATCGGGTTCCTGTAACAGGTCCATGCCGGGCGGGACGCGGGGGCCGGGCCGGGCGGTTTCCCCTCCGGGCCCGGCCCACCCGATCGGGGCCCGGGGGCTAGCGGTTGACGCCGCGGCCCGGGCGGAAGGCCTCCGCCGCGAGGAGTCCGGTGTCCGGGTTGTCGGTGAAGATGCCGTCGATGCCCAGTTCGAAGTACCTCTGGAAGGCTCCGAAGGCGTCTCCGTAGGCGGCCGGGTCGGTGCCCTTGCGGTACTCGGCGGGCAGGAAGCTGTTCTCGTTGCGCGCGGTGTAGGGGTGGAGCACCAGGCCCCGGGCGTGGGCGTCGCGTACGAGGGTGGTCGGGGTGGTGAGCCTGCCGGCCGCGTCGCGGGGCACGATCAGGTCGAGGGTGGGGCCGATGCCCTGGGCGAAGCCGGCGATCCACTGGAGCCCCTCGGGCTTGACCAGGTCGGCGACCGTACGGGGGTCCTTGGCCACCTCGAAGTCCCAGGGCCGGGTGCCGGCGGCCGAGAGCAGCACCACGCGCGGGGCGGACACCAGGCGCGCGAGCCGCTGGATGCTGGAGGGCTCGAAGGACTGGAGGAACACGGCGGCGTCGCGGCCGTCGCGGCCGTAGCGGCGCAGCAGCTTGGCGAGGGGCTCCTCCAGGCCGAGGCCCAGGCTCCGGAAGTAGGTGGGGTGCTTGGTCTCGACGTGCAGCCAGATCCGCTTGTCGCGCAGGCGTCCCTCGCGGTTGGCCCAGCGCAGCACCTCTTCGAAGGTGGGGACGGCCCACCTGCCGTCGTAGAGGGTGTTGCGCTGGCGGACGGCCGGGATGCGTTCCTTCGCGCGCAGGGTCTTCAGCTCGGCGAGGGTGAAGTCCTCGGTGAACCAGCCGGTGACGGAGACCCCGTCGACGGTCTTGGTGGTGCGCCGGGAGGCGAACTCGGAGCGGTCGGCGACGTCGGTGGTGCCGCCGATCTCGTTCTCGTGGCGGCAGACCAGGTGGCCGTCCTTGGTGGGGACGAGGTCCTGCTCGATGACGTCGGCGCCGAGGTCGAGGGCCAGCTGGTAGGAGCCGAGGGTGTGCTCGGGCCGGTAGCCGCTGGCGCCGCGGTGGCCGATCACCAGCGGGACGGGCAGATCGCGGTAGCCGCCCCCGCCGTGCTCGCCCGGGGCGGCCGTGGCGGCCGTGGCGGTTCCCGCCGTCATTGCGGTGATGCCGGTTCCGGCCGCCAGTACGGCCGCTCCGAGCACCGTCCGCCGCGCTGCCCCACCGTGTGTCATCAGTGCCACTCCTCGTTCTGCGACGGGCCCGCGGCCCCGGGATCTCCGGGGGGCGTGGAGGCCCGGATCGGCGTGGCGATCGTAGGCGGGGGCGGGTGGCCCGGGGGTGGGCTCCGCCGGAACATGGCGGAAACATGTGTCAACAACGCGTATCCAGCTCGTGAACCCGATGTGCGATCAGGGGTGACCCGCGAGTATCGTCCTCACCTGCACTACCGCCGTGTGGTGCGAAAGCCGCTTTTCGATGCCGGAGGGCTCACGTTGTTCCGTACCGCGCTCATCAAAGCCACCGTCGGACCGGTCATGCGCCTGATGTTCCGCACCAAGGTGGAGGGGCTCGACAACATCCCGGGCACGGGTCCGGTGATCCTGGCGGGCAATCACCTCACCTTCATCGACTCGATGGTCCTTCCGCTCGTCTGCGACCGTACGGTCCACTTCATCGGCAAGGACGAGTACGTGACGGGCAAGGGGCTCAAGGGCCGCCTGATGGCGTGGTTCTTCACCGGGGCGGGCATGATCCCGGTGGACCGGGACGGTGCGAACGGCGGCGTCGCCGCGCTGATGACGGGCCGCCGGATCCTCGAGGAAGGCAAGATCTTCGGGATCTACCCCGAGGGCACCCGCTCCCCCGACGGCCGGCTGTACCGCGGCCGTACGGGCATCGCCCGCCTGACCCTGATGACCGGCGCCCCGGTGGTCCCGTTCGCGATGATCGGCACGGACAAGCTCCAGCCCGGCGGCGCGGGCATGCCGCGCCCGGGCCGGGTCACGATCCGCTTCGGCGAGCCGATGGAGTTCTCCCGCTACGAGGGCATGGACCGCGACCGCTACGTGCTGCGCGCCGTCACCGACTCGGTGATGGCCGAGGTGATGCGGCTGTCGGGCCAGGAGTACGTGGACATGTACGCCACGAAGGCGAAGGCCGCCTGACCCCCGGCGCGCTCACTGCCGCTGGAGTGACCGGCTGACGCCCGCCGCCGTGGTGGTGGCGAGGACCCAGCCGGTCACGATCAGCAGGTACGACAGCCACTGGTACCAGCCGGCCGGGGCGAAGGCGCCCTCCTGGCCGAAGCCGATGATCGGCAGCATCAGGTCCAGGGTGTAGAAGAGCGGGTTGAACTCCGGCGCCTCCCCCGCCTTCAGGGCCCGGGGCGGCGCCAGCCCGTAGGCGACGGTCCCGGTGACGGTCAGCGCGAGCAGCCACGCCGCCGCGCGCAGGGGCCGGAAGCCGTAGCCGACGGTGACGTCCTGGAGCAGGCCCCAGAGGCGGGTGTGCCGGGGCCGGGTGCGCCGGTGGCGGCGCAGTTTGGCCAGCTGGGCGGTGCGGGCGCCCGCCTCGTCGCCGACGGTGCGGTAGGAGGCGGCCAGCTGCTCGTAGGCGTACGGCAGGTATCCGTCCTCCTCGCGTTCCAGCAGCGGAAGCCGCTCCTCGGCGGGCAGGTGCGGGTGCAGCAGCCGGTAGCTGAGCCCGTCGGCCCGGACCACGGGCGGCCAGACGGACGGCTCGGCCCACAGCATGTCGACCTGGCTGCGGCGCAGGTTGACGATGCCGTCGATGGTGGGGCACTTGCGCAGCCAGAACTCCCCCATGACGGCGGAGCTGGCGCGCAGCGCCACCTGGCCGGGGTTGGACAGGCTCGCCCGGGTCAGTATCACCTGGCCGGGGACGCGGGCCCCGGTGAGGTTGACCATACCCTCGGCGTGCAGCCGGTGGCCGCGTACGTCGCTGCCGACGGTGAGGGTCTCGGCGTGCAGGGCGATGCCGCCGGGGTTGATGAGCCGGGCCCCGTCGAGGCTGACCTGGCCGGCGATGGTGGATCCGTTGAGGCGGAACTCGCCGTGGACGGTGAGGCCGCCGGCGATGATGTCCGTCCCTATTTCGGCGTGGTTGAGCTGGAGCGGCGGCTCGTCGGCCTCGTCGGGCAGGGTCCCGGGCCGGATGACGGCGCCCTGGAGGAAGAGGCCGCCCCCGATCTTGGCGCCGGCGAGCCGGACGGGACCGTCGATGCGGCAGCAGGAGAGCCTGAGCACGACCTCGACGCGTACGGTGGCGGCGGTCAGGCCCGGCAGGGTGGAGTCCCCGAGCACGACGGCGCGCAGCTGGGCCCCGTACATCATGGGCTTGCGTTCGAACCAGCAGACCCGCATCCGGATCGGGTGGTCCACGACCGCGTACTTGAGGTCGAGCTTGCCGCTGATCTTCGCACCGTAGAGCTTGATCCCCGCGACGTGTCCCTCGTCGGCGGAGCCGCCGACCAGCAGGGCGCGCAGCACCTCGGCGCGGACGGTGCGCCCGGGGCCCCAGGAGGCACCGTCGTGGGAGGTCTCCTCGGGGCTCTCGCGGAAGTCGACTGCCTCACCGCGCGGGAAGGCTTCCCATACGCGTCGTTCGGCCGGGGTCAGATCGTTGATCTCCATCGCGGGGATGGTGTCCCGGGGCCCGACGGGCTGTCAATTCCGCCGATCCCCTTGCGGGCGGCGCGGTCTGGCGGTGCGTCAGTGCTCGACGCCCTCCTGGAGCTCCTGACCCTTGAGCAGGAACCAGGCGGCCGCGGCGGTGGCCAGCAGCACGGCGGCGCCGACGCCGGAGGCGAGGCGCAGGCCGTCCACGAAGGCCTCCTGGGCCGCGCCGACCATGGTGTGGGCGGTCTGCGGGTCCAGGGCGCGGGCGGCCTCGACGGCGCCGCCGAGCGACTCGTGCGCGGCGTCGGCCACCGGGGCGGGGACCGTGGCGGGGGCGGTGAAGCCCTGGTAGACGCCGGTGACGACGGAGCCGAGCAGGGCGATGCCGAGGGCCGCGCCGAGTTCGTACGCGGTCTCGGAGACGGCCGAGGCGGAACCGGCCTGCTCCTTGGGGACGCTGGAGAGGATCACGTCGGCGGTGACGGTGAAGGAGAAGCCGGCGCCGAGGCCGACGACGAGGAGGGCGGCGCCGAGCAGCGGGTAGCCGGTCTCGCGGTGGATCACGGTGAGCGCCGCGAGGGCCAGGCCGATGGCGGCGAGGCCGCCGGTGACGATGGCGCGTACGGAGTACGCGCGGGCGTACTTGCCGGCGACCAGGCCGGTGACGACCGCGCCGACGGCGGCGGGCAGCTCGGCGAGTCCGGCCTCCAGCGGGTCGCGGCCCTGCACCAGCTGGAAGAACTGGGAGAGGAAGAACACGAGCCCGGAGAGGCCGAAAACGGTCAGCAGGTCGGCGAGGACCGCGCCGGAGAAGCCGCGGTGCCGGAAGAGCCGCATGTCGAGCAGGGGGGAGGCCAGGGTGAACTGGCGGCGCACGAAGGCGTAGAGGCAGGCGGTGCCGAGGGCGGCGGCGATCCAGACGCCCGGGGTGCCGCCGTGGGTGGCCGCCTCCTTGACGGCGTACACGACGCTGATGACGCCGACGAGGGAGAGGGCGACGCTGACCAGGTCCCAGGGGCCCGCGACCGGGTTCTTGGACTCGGGCAGCAGCCGTATGCCGACGAGGACCAGGGCGGCCATCACCGGGAGGTTGATCAGGAAGACCGAGCCCCACCAGAAGTGCTGGAGCAGGGCGCCGCCGACGACGGGTCCGACGGCCGCGCCGGCGGACGCGGTGGCGCCCCAGATGCCGATGGCGAGGCTGCGCTCGCGCGGGTCGTGGAAGATGTTGCGGATCAGGGCGAGCGTGGACGGCATCAGGGTGGCGCCGGCCACGCCGAGCAGGGCGCGGGCGACGATCATCATCTCGGGGCTGGTCGCGTAGGCGTTCAGGACCGAGACGGCGCCGAAGGCGGTGGCCCCGGCGAGGAGGAGCTTCTTGCGGCCGATCCGGTCGCCGAGGGAGCCCATGGAGACGAGCAGGCCGGCGATGACGAAGGAGTAGATGTCGCCGATCCACAGCAGCTGGGTGCCGGACGGCTTGAGGTCCTCGCTGAGGGAGGGGGTGGCGAGGCCGAGTACGGTGGCGTCGACGGCGATCAGCAGGACGGCCAGGACGAGCACGGAGAGTGCGAGCCAGCGCCCGCGGCTCTTCCCCTCCGCTCCCGTCCGCCGCTTCAGCTGTTCGGTTCGGCTCATCACTCCACACTCCGTCGTGCGCCACCGAGCAGCAACTCGGTGATCATGTACTGGAAGTCCTTGGCCGCGACCCGGCCGTCCATGACGGCCCAGGCGCAGGTGCCGATGAGGCCGTAGAGGGCCTCGGTGAGCCAGGAGGGGCTCAGGTCGATGCGGATGTCGCCCTCCTGCTGGCCGCGCCTGAACAGCGCGCTGACGCGGGCGTCGAGGCGGGCCCAGCCCTCGTTGACCTGGTCGCCTTCGAAGAGCTGGTTCTCGGTGACGAGGAAGGCCAGCAGCTGGGCGTTGGGCTCCGCCTCGGCGATCAGCCGCCTCAGGGCGTCCACGGCCGTTCCCTCGTCGAGCCGGGCCCGGTCGAAGGCCCCCTCGAACTCTCGGATGCCGAGGTCCTCGAGGGCGCGCACGAGGGCGTCGCGGCCGGCGAAGTGCCGGTGGAGGGTGGCGCGGCCGATGCCCGCGGCGCGGGCGACCTCGTCCATCGTGGCGGTCGATTTGCGGGAGAGGAGGGCCGCCGCGTGGCGGAGCACCTGGTCACGATCCATGGCCATGAGACAAGCATAAACCGAATGAGACGTTCTCGTCTCATTCGCCGGTTCGGATCAAGAAAAATCGGCTGCCGAACGGGCAGCCGGAGAGGAAGCATGCGGCCATGAAGCCACTGCTGCTGATCGACGTCGACGGCCCGCTGAACCCGTACGCCGCCCAGGCCGAGCGGCGGCCCGAGGGCTACACCACCCACCGGATGCGGCCCACCGGCTTCACCGACGGCAAGCCGCTGCGGGTGTGGCTGAACCCGGACCACGGGGCGGAGCTGCTCGCGCTGGCGGACGCGTACGACCTCGTCTGGGCCACCACCTGGAAGGACGAGGCGAACGACTGGATAGGGCCGCGGCTGGGGCTGCCGCGGCTCCCCTTCATCGACTGGCCGCGGATGCACGGCCGGGCCCCGCGCGGGACCTTCTGGAAGACCCAGTACGTCCTCGAGTACGCGGGCGCGCGGCCCTTCGCCTGGATCGACGACGACATCACGGCGATGGACCACGAGTACGTCGGACAGCGTCACCTCGCGCACGCCCTGCTGATGTACGTGGACGAGCGGATCGGCCTGACCCGGCCGGACTTCGACGCGCTGGCGGACTGGGCGCGCTGAGCCGCCGGGCGGGCGCCGCGCACGCGCGCGGGGGGGGGGGGGGGGGGGGGGGGGGGGGGGGGGGGAGAGAAGGGGGGAGGGGGGGGGGGGGTGAGGCTAGTTTTTCCCCAGCCCTCCCACTCTCCCCTGACGAGACCGGTGCCC